>CAZZMF010000062.1:0-6744 GCA_964655255.1 uncultured Sphingobacteriaceae bacterium | reverse complement strand
AACCGAAGTTGGGGCGCTGGCATGGCTATCAATACGCGTTCTTTCTCTTTTCTGGGAGATCCCCTGCTGCCGATCGGGCTTCCCGACTACCGGGTCGTGCTTACTCGCATAGGGGCAGGGGCACCTGATAGCGTGCAGCCCGATACCCTTCGCCCCCTCCGTCCTATCCGCATAGAAGGCGAAATCCGAGACAGTACAGGACAAATCGTAAATGACTTTTACGGTGAGGCGACCATTCGCCTGTGGGATAAACCCGTCGCTCGTCAAACTCTCATTAGCCGAACCGCCTTCACCGCACAAGACATACTGCTTTTCAGTGGAAAAGCCACTGTTCAGAATGGACGCTTCGGACTTACCGTATATCTGCCGATAGATATTCTGCCCGCACCGGGGCGGGGACGGCTTTCTATATGGGCACAAGGAACCGATGGACGCTCCGCTGCCGGAGCCGATGACCGATTTATTGTGTGCTGCCCTGACACTACCCTGGCTGACCTGCCGCCCCCTACCGTGCGCCTATACATCAACGACACCAACTGGGTCTCCGGAAGCTGGACTCATCCCTCCCCGCTCTTGATAGCTCACATCTCTGACACCATGGGGATCAACCTCTCCTCGCTCGCCATCGGTCGCGAACTCAAAGCTGTCCTAAATGGGCGGGATTACTTTCTAAGTGACTACTATCGCGCCCAGCCCGACCAGCCCAATCGTGGCAAAGTAGAGTATCGCTTCTCCGACTTGCCTGAGGGGGAATATACCCTTCGCTTACGGGCATACAATCTCGCCGGTAAAGAGGGAAGCGCTGAAACCAGTTTCATCGTCGCTGAACGCAGCAAACTCAAACTGGGACGCGTCTTCAACTACCCTAACCCCTTCACCACCAGCACACGCTTCTTCTTTGAGCACAATCAGCCCGGTCAGCCTTTAGAAGCGCGGATTTTGATTTACACTATCTCTGGCAGGTTAGTTCAGACTCTCAGTGCGCCTATCATCACCAATAGCAATCTCGTTCAGGAGATAGTATGGGACGGATTAGACAGTTATGGGGATCGGCTTGGGCGGGGCGTGTATATCTATCGCTTGGAAGTGCGCAATCCTGCCACAGGGGAGAGTGCCAGCGTCACAGAAAAGCTCGTGCTCTTACGTTAGGCGCGGCGCATCCACGACACCCCTACCAGCAGCCCCGTGGGCCACAGAAACCTATCCACTTGGTGGATCGTCTGAAGGTACAGATACCAGTCGCTCCGCAGACCTTCCCGAAAGCGCACCTCCCCCAGAAGAGCAACATTTACTATCCAGGGAGGAATAACCCGTTCTACATCGCCCAAAGAGACCCGATTCCACTCTTGGATAGGCTGCCCGTCGGGGGTATCGTACTGGAGCATGAGCGTTTGCCCTAAGAGGCGTAGCACTTGCGGTCCTGCAGCCACAGCAAAAGCGCCCTCCTCATCAAAGCTGAGTCGCCACAAGCCCTGCAAATACAAAAAGTGCGTGTAGGTATGCGCTTGCGCTATACCCGTGAGCGGTCTCCCCGTCAGAGGCGATATGTATATCGCACTGTCCAATACCAAACGCGAATGCCCCATGAGGTATCCGAATCCCGGCATTATCGCATGATGTAGGCGACTTTTTCGGCTCATGAAGAGTCCTATTCGCCCATGTGCGCCTATCTCTACTCCCATCCGAGCATAAAACTGCGCAAAGTCCGTCCGATACTGATAAACGCTGACGCCTCCGCGCACACCGAAGGCATTACTTTGGGCAAGGGCTATGCCGAGAATGGCATACAAGCTTAGCCATGTGAAGCTACCGCGCATTTGCATAAATAAACATAAAGTCTAAGATAGCTGGACCGTTCCCCTCAGGGCTGAAATAGACCTCCTCGTCCCTGGCACAGCCCGACAATGCAACCGAAGTAGATAGACAAGCTCATCTTGATTTGTTTGGCGGTTATTTTGTAGCTTTGCGGCATGAAACCCCTATCCACTCTTCTTATCGGGTGCCTGATGGCACAAACAAACCTCTCTATGGGCGAACTATTTCGACGGCTTACAGCCTATTCTCCTTTACTGTCTCATGGGCGCACAACTTCCACCATCTACCTGCTGGACAGCGTGCGGTATGATACCTTTGGGAATAGTACCTGGCTTCCCGTTCAACTCAACACTTATGGCTATTATCCCACTAATCGTACCGCCTGGGATAGTTCCTTTGAATGGGGAAGAGGTCAGTGGGATTACCAAACCACCGTGCAATACTACTACTACACCAGCGGGCCCTACGCTGGGTACGACTCCCTCCATCTGGAGTGGGATGCAGGGTCTTCAGCTCCCGCAGCGCGCATGCAGTTTTCCTACACTTCACCTACACCTGGCTATCTGCGGCTCACGGCTGAATACAGCGAATGGGATACCTCCACGAATCAGTGGGTACCTATCAACAGGTTATATGCCAGCCTCCCTGCCAATCGCTATACGGGACTCCCTATACCATCTGTAGGAGAGAGGGAGCCCCTGCCTTTCCGTACTCCGCCACCGGATAGCCTTCGTATAGAAGTTTATTTCAATAACGCATGGACTACTTTTTATCGTGAAGCGAGCACCCTGACCGCCGGACGATGGGACTCTACCTATATATCACTGAACGTCGAGCCTCTACTGGGGACTCCGGGTTGGGCAGCCGGTTTTGTTAAACCGTTTTATGATGCTCAGGGACGGATAATACGAGAACGAGATACAGCATGGATATGCATACCACTCTTCTGCAACAATCCCTCTCAGGCAGGACCAGCACTGGCTATGACGACTTATTACTTCTACTCAGGCAGTGCTCCCTATCCAGCACAGGATAGTGTTTATTCCAGGGATTATGGGGACAATACCACTACCGTGACTAAAAGCCTCTACACCTATGACTCCAATGGTAATCTATCGCAGCGGATCCGCCAACTCAGAAGTGGCACCCAGTGGCTCAATCGGGAACGCTGGATCTATCGGTACATAGCCCGTCAGGCGTTAGCGCTTGCAAAAGGTGAGGAAACCCTCAACATACCTACTGTACATACAGCAGGAGGTTCTCTCGTTCTCAAAGGCAACCCCGGTCTGCCTTATGCTCTCTATGACCTCTCGGGTCGGGAACTTCTGCGGGGAGTGTTTTCAGCGCCAGAAGCCACGCTTCAACTCCCTGCCCAGTCAGGCATATATGTGCTGCGAGTGGGGGATCAGGCAAAAAGGCTTTGCCTGCTGCCATAATAAGCTCACCTGTTTAGAAAAGTGCCGGGGGATGAGCTTGGTGCTCCTCCCCCGGTTTGCTTTTTGACATGGATGAGATAGAAGCGGTGTTTGCTTTCAATCCCGCTATATCCCATACAAAGTCATAACAAAGCTCTGCATATGCTTTGATTTTTGCGCTTCGCTTGTGGTGAGTATAAAGCGCTGATGTGAGTGGGTTATCTGTGTGGGGCGGCGGCGCCGAAGGCGCCGCCGCCCCCCTTATAACCCAACACCGATCGCCCACTTTGACAACCAATAGCAAAAGCAGCCCACTTTCCCGAAAGCTCATCTCACCTGCACTGCCAGCAGTCATAGCCGCTCCATACAGTGCATCTTTGTGCGGTGCTTTTCGTCGTTGGCTCCATCGTCACCAACGTCCTCCTTCTTATTTGGCTGCGCGTGCTGCGGGTGCCCGTGCCCGCCTTAGTCACGCTCAACTATTTCATCTGCGTGGGGATTGCGGCGATCGTATCGCCCCCCTCTTGGGCTCAAATCCGTCAAGTTGCCCCCTTAGCGCTTGGGATTATCGGTATTTTGGGGATACTATTCATCAGCGTGTTTGCTCTCACAGGGCGAGCTGCCAGAGATATAGGCGTTGGCTTGACCGGTATGCTGGCTAAACTCTCTGTCGTCTTACCTGTGGGGTTTTCGGCGCTCTTTTTGGGGGAGGCGCTCTCGCCAGCTCAAGGAGTAGGACTCATAGCGGGCATAGGTGCCATCATAGCGATCCATATGCCGTATCTACAAGGTGGTCGATGGAAAACCCTTCTCCATGCCGCTCAGCTCGGCTTGCTCCTCTGGCTGGGCAACGGCATCATAGACATCCTCTTCAAAGCCTACCAGCCGCAGTGGAAGCCCTTGGATACCTTACATATTCCTCTCCTCATCATGAGCGTGGCGGGCACCTTAGGGGTGCTCTGGCATGTCCTGCGAGGAGAAGGCGCCCTCCTCTTGCGTAGTAGGCTCTGGGGCGCCGCCTTTTTGCTGGGCAGCACCAATCTCCTCTCTATCTTCTTCTATCTCAAGGCGCTCGCCACTTTCCCAGCGGTGCAGTTTTTTCTGTGGAATAACCTCGGCATCGTCCTACTTTCTGGCGTTGTGGGTGTCATAGCTTTTCGTGAAAAGCTCACTAAAGCCGTAGTGGTAGGATACGCTCTGGGCGTGGCGGCTATTTTCCTCGTAAGTCGGTGAGTTCTATTCTTCTCCTGCGGCGACTGGTCTAATGCCTAAGTGGCGCATTGCTTTGCCTTTTGAGGGGGAGCGGCGGCGCCGAAGGCGCCGCCGCTCCCCATGTAGCGTACTCTCTGCCAGCATTTTATTATTTCTCACCGGGCTGCACAATAGAAAAGCAAATAGGTGTCTTTGGTATAAGCTACCTTTGAGCAATGCGCTGGTGGTGGGCAGCCTTATTGATGATAGATGTAGGCACTTTTTGTGTCAGTAAGGAGCAGCGCGCCCTCCCAGATAAGCCGCCTACGGACGAACCAACTTCTTTTCAGACAAGCAATAGCTGGGCAAGCTTTCGGATAGAGCATTTGCCTCGTCTGCGGGACAAACGCTGGATTCTTATTCTGCACCGCCCAACGCATAGCTTAGTAGATAGCTTTCTGGCGCTGGGCATCCAAGTCGTTCGTATCTACGCTCCCGAACACGGGCTTTTTGGAGAAAAAGCCGCAGGCTTGCAAGTGGGAGATACAGTATATCGTGGCATTCCCGTAGTCTCCTTGTATGGACAGCGGAAAGCGCCCCCTCCAGAAGAACTGCGCTTAGGGGATGCTGTACTTTTTGCACTGCGGGACGTAGGGGTACGATACTATACCTATCTCAGCACGCTCTCCCTCACACTTCAAGCCGCCGCCCAGGCCCAACGCCCTGTGTGGCTTCTGGACTTTCCTAACCTTCACGCGCATTATGCTTATGGAGCGATACTGGATAGCGGATTATTTTCATTTGTAGGGATGCATGCCACGCCCTTAGTGGCGGGGCTGACTATCGGGGAATATGCCCAAATGCTCATAGGAGAGGGATGGCTTCCCCCCGTAGAACTTCATGTCATTTTATGGAAGGGATGGCGCCGTACCATGCCTTTGCCTACCGACGCGCCGTTTTTTACAGAGCCGCCTTCACCTGCTATGCGTTCGCTGATGAGCATGGAAATTTACCCTATCCTGGGCTGGTATGAAGGGACACACGAAATCAGTGTCGGTCGTGGGACAGACTATCCCTTTGAGCAGGTAGGAATAGTCAAAAAGTATTCTCTCCCCATGGGCGATACGGTGATTTATGGATATAGGCTGCGTGTGGTGGAGTTTCAGCCCGCAGGTGATAAGCGTACTTATCACGGATGGCGTATAACGCGCCTCTACCCTGGTCCTGTGCGTCCCGATAGCTTATTTCGGTTGGGCTTTTTCCTCCTCAAAAAGTTTCGGGAAGCGACAGGCTATAGAGAAGGCTTCTATCGGGCGGATTTTTTTGATAAGCTTTTCGGTACAGCCGCTCTTCGACGGTCAGAGAAAGAAAGCGTAGAGACGCTCTATAAGCGGTTCGCTGTGCCGCAGGCTTGGCACCTTCTGCGGGCAAAGTACCTCCTCTATGAGTGAGCGGTGGGCATGATATGTACCATTTCGCTCGGGGTATTAGCCATGTGATGGATAAAGTCTTGAACCCACTGCGCTGGAGCCTGCGGCGCGAAAGCGTGGATATTGAGAGTCCGCTCTTGGGAGCGTCCTTCGGGTTCTATACGGCTGCGAAAGCGGAGAATGGCATCTATCTGCGGGGCATACTTATGCAGAGCCTGACGAAGCGCAGCACGCCTTATCGATTGACCGGCTTGCTGCCACAAGCGGAGGAGCTGACGCCCAGATGAAGCGAAGCCCGGCTTTTGCAGAAGCTCTTCTATGGGAGGACGGTGGCGCTGCCACCATGCTATGGCTTCCTTGACCAAAGCTGCGCCCCATGATTCCGCAAGTAGCGTGCGCAACCGTGCCTGCGAAAGCGACCACAACTGCTCCACTGAAAGTCCCTCCGGCAAGGGTGGCACCGGCTCTGTAATCACTCGTACCCGTTTGCGGGGATAGACTACGGGCATGGGGACCCCAAAAGCCTCAAATACAGGCAGGAGCTCCAGCCAATAAGCCACTTCACCGGGTCCAGCGACATAGGCGATATTAGGCAGGATAAACTCTTGCATGAGCGGGCGCAGGAGGACATTAGGGCTGAGGCGCTCTGGCGTCTGATAAGCCGCTTGCAGTAAAGCCTCTTCTTCTGAAGGCGTGGGATACCTACGCTCTGTATCGCTGAGCCAGAAAAGATTCACTGGGCGTGGGTGTAGAAGGGGGCGTTCCCCGATAGAGGCTAAATACTGAGTTGCAAGGGCATGTGCGTGCCCTGTCAAGCGCTCCTTGATCTCTCGCACCCAGAGGGGAGCTACGAGGGGTTTTAGGGCGGGGTCATCGGGGGCGAGGCATACCAG
>CAZZMF010000061.1:0-6752 GCA_964655255.1 uncultured Sphingobacteriaceae bacterium | reverse complement strand
GCTGAAAGCCCTCCTTGATAGGCGATACTGGCGTAAGGGCGATCATAGATATGCGCCACATGCAGGTCTGCGCTGAGTTTTTTAGCGAGAGCGAGCGCATAACCGTATGCATTGCGGGCGACTTCGGAGAAGTCTGTCAAGTGCAAAATCGCTTTCATCGCTCCAAAGGTAAGGATTATGGGTTTATTGCCATGGGCGCTCCAGAAAGCGGGTATAGCCCAAATGTAAAAAGATGCGAATGGGCTGAGTTTGCCTATCATAATACGACACAAAAGCGCCCAGGGGTCCAATAAAAGTCCGATAGAAAAATCCTGCCATAAGATATCGGTACAGCGGCGGAAGGTTAGCTGGGCTGGTGGGGAAGGTGAGCGACCCCTCTGACTGGACGGCAGTAGGAAAGGTTAGTTTCAAGAGGGGTTGATGAGCGTAGCCCTCTACCCGGAAGAAAGCTTTCCGTAAAAGCCGCACAGTAAGGTGTCCGCCCACGGCAGCAAAGCCTCGTTGATACAGCTCAGGTATGTAAAGGGTAGGACTTTCTGGAAAGGGATAAAATGCTGGGGAAGCCAGTATAGCTGCGACGGAATCAGCGTAAGGCGCTTGCATGGATAGCCCCCCTTCTATCCGAAATCCTACACTGAGGGCACGCAGGACGGAGAGATTTTGCCTATATCGTAAAACCGCTTGGGGCCAATAATGCTCAGCTCTCACATAGGGCGCTCCCGCAAAAAGAGGCTTCTCTATGGCTTTATTGAGGTACAAAGCGGCGTAAATGCGCCCACCTTGCGTGGCGTATTGTCGGTCATCTTCGTTATCTATGAGCAGCCGCAGGTAGCCTGAAAGCGCCTGAATATCAGTTTGCACTTCTGGGGTGCTGTGCCGTTCAGTAATAGTGTATTGAAGAATGCCGGATTGGGCTTCAAACCGCTTGACAGCAAACTGTGCCCCCACTCCAAAATAGTCTGTGCTGGTAAAGACATTAGCTTGCTGAGGCAAGGGCAGCCAATAGCTTCCTAACTTCTGATAAAAGAATCGATTGACTTGGGTCTCTCCTACAAGGCGTATATCTATCGGAAGCGGCGGGCGTACCCGCAACCTCAACTCCACTCCTTGGGCAAAAGAGCCCTGGGTCAGCAGCACTTCCCCTTCCCACCCTGCCCACCACACTTTTTCTATGCGTCCCCCGACCTGAATAGCATACCCCGAAGGCGAAAATATCCCCAACCCTACTCTCAGAAATACATCCCCTCGCGGACGCACAAGGACCGTAAGATAAGACCGATCAGGCACAGTCGTATCCGGAACAAACTCCGGAAATAGACTATAAAACGACGCTGCTCTACGCAGCATAAAGAGTCGGCGCCTCAAGCGCCCGATGGTAAGGGTCTCGTTGGACTTGATGCCTAAGACTTGCCTGTAAAAAAAACTCTGAGAAGGCTTGGCAGGATAGAAATCTATCTTACTCAGGGCGATGGGTCTCTCTCTGTATTGACGCAGGCGCAGGCGCTGGATGGCCAGTTTCACAGAATCGGCACGCCAGGGTCCCAGCTGCTCTCGCAGTTCATCTATGCAAGACAGGGTCGCCTCATAGCCCCGACGCACAGCAAAAGCCAAAGCCCCCGTGGAGAAATCTGTACTGCTCATGTCTCCTAAGTCGGGCTGGATAAAAAAACTACGCTCTGGAAGCTTTTGCCAGGTAAGTTGATCCGAAAGGTGGGAAAACAATCGCCAATAGTAGCCTCTCTCCCGAAATTCCTCCAGCGTCATGGGTGGGCTTCCCACATGTACGCCGATAATAAAGTCTGGCGCAAACTCCCGTTGCATCGGCTCCACGGGGAAGTTATCATACACGCCCCCATCAACGAGATTAGTGTATTCGCGGGTCGTAAGGGGGGAGAAAAAAATAGGCACAGAGATAGAGACGCGTACAGCGAGGGGTAAGCTGCCTTTTCTAAATATCACTGGTCGGCGCCTATACAAGTCCGCCCCAATCGCCCGATAAGGAACCAGCAAACTGTCAAAATCACCTTTTGTCGCTAAGTTGATGGCTGCCAGTTTAGCGTTGAGGCCTAGGTTGATCTCAAAGTCTGATACGACCTGCTCGGGCAGGGGCAGGTCGCTCTTGGACAAAAACTCTAAGGGAATCTCCCAGCTTGTGATGTCGTAGGACCGCGTGGGTGCATAATACATGTATTCCCGATAGAAAGGGCCTGGTTTGAGCCACTGGCGATTTTCGCGCAGCATTATAAGGAGCATTTCGGCAGGTGAATAGCCGGCGGCATAGAAGCCCCCGACCATTGCCCCCATGGAAGTTCCTGTGATATAGTCTATGGGGATGCCTGCTTCTTCCAAGGCTTGGATGACGCCTACATGGGCAGCGCCCCGAGCGCCCCCACCGGACAGCACCAATCCCACACGCGGACGACGCACCGTGTCCGCTTCTTGGGCCTGGAGAAAGCCCCCAATACACAAGAAGCATAAAATAACTCGCATAGTCTGCATCTTAGTCCCCTTGCAGAGATGACCGCAAATCTATCTGATGGAGTTGATACCTTACATACAGCGCCAAAATACCTTGCACACCTATCAAAAGCCCCACAAGCCATAGGTAATCCTCTATAGCGAGTTGTACAGGAAAGTGCTTAAGGAGAAAACCTTCGCCTCCTCGGAGTTTGACAAGATGGAAAGTATCTTGAAGCAGCACTGTGGCGGTACCGAGCAAAAGTCCGACCACCGTCGCGCCCAATAAGAGCATGCTACTTACGCTTATTAGGAGCCTATGTACCCATCGCTGGGAGCTCCCAAGGGCTTGGTAGAGCGCCCAATCCCGCCGTCCCAGTAGCAAGAAAACCGACAGCGTACTAATGACACCTGTCAAAGTAAGAAGAAGAAGAAAAAATAGCCCTATGCGCGCCAGTATTTTCTCCTGTGCCAGGACTCTATACAAGCCCTCATGCTGCCTGCGGGGATCCTGAAGCTCTATGGTGGGATGGAAGGCTTTTTGGAAGCGTTTCATGAAAGGAACGATTTGTTCGGAGCGTTTCAGGCGCAGTTCTATGGCGTCGTAAGTGGTCCCCTGCACTGAAGCCCAGTCCGCCTGACGCGCGATTACCCAGCTCTCATCGTATTCTTTCTGCACGCTGAAAATACCCTGTACCTCCACCCGCTGTTTGAGCAGGCCTTCCATCCCTGCAAAGGCGATTCGCCTTCCAGAAGGGATGACGTACATCCATAGCGCTTCTTCCTCCAGGTCAGCTATAGCCAGTTGAGCGGCGATGCCGGCGCCAATGAGGAGATGTTTAGGGCGCAGGGGAAAGTTTTCGCCCCAGAGGAGTTGAGTGCCGATGCGGCTCACCTGCGGAAATCGTTCATCTACCAAGCGCAGGCGCACAATCGCTTGCCTACCGCCGTAGCGGAGGATAGCGATGCGCTCGTAAATCCCCGTCGCCGCTTCTACTTCAGGCAGGGCTTCCAACGCCTGCCGTAGAGAGTCAGTTAGCCCTTGTCCTACCAGTCTTATATGGGGATCCGCCCGTTGGAAAACCTCCTCCAGAAATGCGCTAAAGCCGTTGAAGACAGAAGCGACCACAAGCCATGCCCATGCCGATAGCGTCAGCCCCGCAAAGCTCAGGCGCAAAAGCCATCGCGTCACTGGACGCGGACTGCGCCACAGGTACCGCCACACCAGCAGCCACATCAAGAAGTGGAATCGCGTCCAGGCGGCGGTAGATTCCTCAAAATCTCCTCCACTCGACGAGCACGCAACTCTACCTCATCCACAAAAAACTGGACCGTCGGCATGACCTTGACTTGATGGCGAATCTGCTGAGCCAAGCGATAACGGATCGTTTTCTGGTGCTGATTGAGCAGTCGGACAACAAAATCTTGCTTTTCTGTGGGCGACACCAACAAATACACCCGAACCTGCTGCAGATCCGCAGTGACCCGTACATCGCTCACTTCCACTAACATGCCATGGAGCTCCGGAAGCTCCTCCCCGGCTTCTCTCACAATATCCGAAAGAATCCGTTTCATTTCTGCAGCGAAGCGCTGCTGACGAAGGTTAGGAGGACGAGCCATGCTCAAAAGTACATACTTTCGTACCTTAGCTAAGTGAGTCGTCTCCCCAGCACTGGGCGTCCCGCTGAAACCATCTTGCATGACTTGGCTACTCGCAAAGCCCAAGACATAGACAGTGCAGGCAGTCGTCTCTGGAGTCTGGTGTATTATCACAGCCCCGAACTGCTGGAACTGGCACAAAAGGCTTATGCCCTTTACATCTCAGAGAATGCCCTCAATCCGATGGCATTTCCGAGCCTACGACGAATGGAAAATGAAATCGTCGGTATTGTAAAAGAACTGCTTCATGCTCCCCCCGACGCTGGAGGCACTCTCACCAGTGGTGGTACGGAGAGCATCTTCTTAGCGCTCAAAACTGCCCGGGATTACGCTCGCGCCCATAAACCCCATATTGCTGTCCCAGAAGTCGTGGCGCCGCTTTCTGCCCATCCTGCCTTTGATAAGGCGGCTCATTATCTGGGGCTGCGCATCGTCCATACCCCCCTTACCTCCACCGGCGCAGCAGACGCCTCCGCAATGGAAGCCGCCATTTCCGAGCGAACCATTCTCTTAGTAGCCTCTGCCCCCAGCTATCCACACGGCGTTATCGACCCTATCGCTGATATTAGTGTGCTTGCCCAAAAGTATAACCTGCTCTTTCATGTAGATGCTTGCGTAGGCGGTTTCATTTTGCCCTTTTTGGAAAAAAATGGGATTAGTCTGCCTTTATATGACTTTCGGGTGGAGGGGGTTACCAGCATGTCTGCTGACCTACACAAGTATGGCTATACGCCGAAGGGGGCTTCGGTAGTGCTGTATAGAAGCCGTTTCCTGAGACGCTATCAGTTCTTTGTATATGGCGGATGGTCGGGGGGCATTTATGCATCGGCGAGTTTTTCGGGGACGCGTTCGGCGGGGGCGATCGCTGCAGCTTGGGCGGTCCTTCACTACCTCGGCGAAGCTGGCTATAAACAAGCCGCCCAACTGGCGTGGGAGACCACCCAACGCATCCGCGCCGCCGTCGTAGAAATACCGGGTTTATACATCGTCGGCGAGCCTCATGCTACTATTCTTGCCATAGGGGCTCATCCCCCGCTGGACATCTACAGGATAGGCGATGGATTGACGCAGCGCGGCTGGTTTTTGGACAAGCAGCAAAATCCACCCAGTCTGCACCTCACTGTAACAGCTGGACATGCGCGGGTCGTGGAAGAGTTCATTGCTGATCTCAGAATGGTCGCCGCCGAAGAATCCTCCCGTGCTGCCCGTCGGGGATGGCGCCGCCGCGTAGGCAGAACTCTGCTACGGGCAGGTTTGGCGATTTTGCCAGAGAGGTGGGTGCGCAGCATGGCTCGCCTTGTAAGCCGTACCGCCCAAGCAGACCGTCCCCCACGGCGCACCGCTGCACTCTACGGCATGATGGCTGCCTTGCCCAAACAGGACTCCGTAGAAAAACTCGTAGAAGACTTTCTGGATAAAGCGCTGGAACATTGAGCTGGTTGCACACTTGTTTGTTTTAGGTTTGGCGGCGCCGCCGCCAAATCGCCTCACATAAACCCATGCACACCTCTACACTGGACTCATGCCAAAGCATCCTATTTGCTTTTCTATTGTGGAGCATGGTGGGAAATAATAAAATGCTGGCAGAGAGTAGGCTACGTGGGGCGCGGCACCGCCCCCTCAAAAGCAAAAGAATCCGCCACTTCGGTATCAGAGCTGCGCCATCTGCCTTTGTTTCCGAAAGTGCCGCCGCCTGCTATGCTCTTCGCTCCCATTTCAGAAGTCCAAAAATAGCCCAGCAAATGCCACAAGGCGACGAGCCAACGCACAGCTATCTGTGAAGAGGCTGGACGAGCCTTCTCAAAAAGCAGAAATAAATGCGGCCCTGCGTCTCAGTACGCCCTTGCAAAAATTACCCGCTGCCGAGAAGGACGCCCCGAATAGATGCACTTGCCTTCTTCCTCTGGCGCATCCAACGGAATGCACCGAATCGTAGCCCCCGTCTCTTCTTTGATAGCGAGCTCGGTTTCAGTCGTGCCGTCCCAGTGGGCTAAGATAAAGCCTCCTTTTTCCTCCAGCACTTCGCGCATCTCGGCATAACTGTCTATGCGATAAGTTTGACTTTCTATGCGTGCCTTAGCCCGGTCAAAAAGCGCCTGCTGTACCCCTTCCAACCACTGAGGCAGTCGCTCCATCACCTCCGTGAGCGGATAGCTGGCTTTTTCGCCTGTGTGGCGCCAAGCAACTTCTACGGTCTGTGCTTCTAAGTCACGGGGTCCTAATGCCAGCCGAATCGGCACCCCGCGCAGTTCCCATTCGTTAAACTTCCACCCAGGGCGATGTTGGGGATCGTCATCTACTTTGACTCTGAGCCCCTTTTCGCGAAGTTCTCGGGCGATAGCATGAGCTTTTTCGGAGACTTGGACGCGTTCCTCCTCCTTTCGCCAGATGGGAACGATAACGACCTGAATCGGTGCGACTCGGGGCGGCAGTATCAAGCCTTTTTCATCCCCATGCGATAAAATCACCGCTCCAATCAGTCGCGTGGAGACCCCCCACGAAGTCGCCCAGACGTACTCCAGTTCATTCTGGGCATTTAGAAACTTTACATCAAAGGCTTTGGCAAAGTTTTGTCCCAAAAAGTGTGAAGTTCCCGCTTGGAGGGCTTTCCCATCTATGAGGAGAGTCTCTATGGT
>CAZZMF010000060.1:0-6780 GCA_964655255.1 uncultured Sphingobacteriaceae bacterium | reverse complement strand
CGCCGCACTTGCATAAATAGTAGGGCGAGATAGGCGGCGCTGGGAAGTAAAGTCTATCAAAGCTATCAGCAGCAGCGCATAGATGCCATAGAACATACTCACTGGATGGGTGAAGACAAAACCAAAACCTATCAGCCCTATCCCAGCAGCGGTCAGCATAAGCTGCTGAGAAGGGGATTCTACATCCAGCCGGGCATACAGCCACAGAATAAGCCCCGTAATAGCCAGCGATATGCTCGTAAAGTTGTCCGAGAGGGAGTAAAAGGAATCATACGAAAAGATATATACAGCGCCCATACCGCCAGCGGCAGATATGGACGCCGACTGCCTATTGCAAAGTATAAGAGGAAAAACGCTATGGTTGGATAAAATATGAACCCCAGTGAGTAGAGATACACTACATATTTGAAGGGCAGATTGAGTAGCATGCCCAGCTTTGGTAGGAGAAAAATAAGCCAGCCGCCATAGCGATTAGCATAGATGGGGACTCATCTTTTGTGTTGAGCAGATAAAAGAGCTCTGCGAAATCGCCGATACAGACTTTCTCCGCGGCGTAGCGTATGGATAGATAGCCAAGATAGAGTGGCGTGATGATGCTGAAATAAGGGGTAAAGTGAAGAGACTTGTGCTCTGACGAGAATCGCTGACGCCACCTTGCATGCTACAAATGTAGCCATTCGGAAAGGAGCGAAGCGGAGATTTATTTATCGTATGTCAGATGATAGGTCTATGCATTTCACTTGTTGCGGACTGACTGTACCGATACCTATCCAATCGCTGGGTATTACCGTAACTATGTCTCTATTGCTCTCCATCCCCAAGGGAGCTATTCCATCTAGGCTGTACTAAAGCCACCAGTTGCTAGCCCTAATAGGAGGATTCCAGTTTTGTTATGGCACAGAATGGAGTTTCCGAATACATAAGCTTTGTAAGGGTCAGGCATGCCGCGCCGCCAAATCCCTACCTTTGCACTAATGTGGAAAGCGCTGGGGGCTCTACGGCTGCCGCAGTGGGAGCAGGAAGTGCTACAGTGGTGGCGCAGCGAAAAGACCTTTGAAGCGTCTGTCCAGCAGCGGGCAGGCGCACCCGCTTTTACCTTTTATGAAGGTCCCCCTTCCGCTAATGGAAAGCCCGGGATCCATCATGTTTTCGCCCGGACGCTCAAAGACCTCGTCTGCCGCTATAAGACCATGCGGGGTTATCAGGTGCTGCGCCGGGCGGGGTGGGATACCCACGGTCTCCCCGTAGAACTCGCCGTGGAAAAAGAACTCGGCATCCGCAAGTCTGATATCGGCGTGCGCATCTCCATCGCCGACTACAATAAAGCCTGCCGGGAAGCCGTCATGCGCTATAAAGACGCCTGGGATGAGCTCACCGAGCGCATGGGCTACTGGATAGACCTCCAAAACCCCTACATCACCTTTGATGCGACTTACATAGAGAGCGTCTGGTGGCTCCTGAAAAAGTTTTATGAGAAGGGGCTTCTATATCGGGACTACACGATCCAGCCCTATTCGCCGGCGGCGGGGACAGCCCTCAGCCAGCATGAACTCAACCTGCCCGGCGCTTACCGTTCGGTGCGGGATCCTTCTATTACGGTACAGTTTCGCAGTGTAGAGGAGCCAGACCTGTATTTCCTCGCATGGACGACGACGCCATGGACGCTCCCCGCCAACGCCGCCCTCGCCGTACATCCCGATTACACCTATGTGGAGGTGGAGACCTTCCAACCTTACACCAGGGCGCCGATTCGGGTGGTGCTGGCAGAAGGGGCGCTGGGGCGCTACTTCCCACAAGAAGACCTACCCTTTACCCCCGAAGCCATAGACCTGCGCACGGGGAAGCTCCCCTATCGCATTCGCCGGCAAATAAAAGGAGAAGCCCTCGTGGGCAAGCACTATGAGCCCCTTTTCCGGTACGTAGAGCCAGAAGGGGATGCCTGGCGAGTGATCCCGGCGGAGTTCGTTACGCTGGAAGACGGGACGGGGATCGTGCATATAGCGCCGACTTTCGGGGCGGACGACCTCAAAGCCGCCCGTAAAAACGGCATCGCTCCTATTCTGGTGCGGGATGAGCAGGGCAACCTTTCACCCCTCGTGGATAAAGAAGGCAAGTTCGTCCCGCAGGTCACAGACTTTGCCGGCAGGTACGTGAAAAACTACACCAGCGACCCTGACTATAAGCCCGTAGATGAAGATATTACCCAGCATTTGCGGCAGCGAGGGCTCCTTTTTCGCAAGGAGGTCTATGAACACAACTATCCCCACTGCTGGCGCACGGATAAGCCCGTACTGTACTATCCCGTAGAAGCGTGGTTTATTCGCACTTCGGCGCTGCGGGAGAAGCTCGTCGCCTTGAATAAGACCATAGAATGGTATCCCCCAGCGATTGGAGAGGGGCGCTTTGGCAACTGGCTGGAAAATGTGGAGGACTGGAACCTCTCCCGCAGTCGCTTCTGGGGCATTCCCCTGCCCATCTGGCGCACAAAAGACGGCAAGTATGAGCGGTGCATCGGCTCCTTCGCTGAGCTGAGAGAAGCCGTGGAGGAAGCCATAGCCGCTGGACTGATGTCGCATAACCCGCTGGATCACGCCGACTTTGACCCGCATCGTCCGTATGTAGATGAGATTATTCTGGTGGCGCCGGACGGCAGCCCCATGTACCGGGAGCCTGATGTTATTGATGTGTGGTTTGACTCAGGAGCAATGCCTTATGCCCAGCAGCACTATCCCTTTGAGAATCAGGAGGCTTTCCAACGGGCATTTCCGGCAGACTTTATCGCTGAGGGAATAGACCAGACTCGGGGCTGGTTTTACACGCTTCATGTGATTGCCGCAGCGCTCTTTGATAGTGTAGCATATCGCCGGGTGCTGGTGAATGGACTCGTCTTAGACAAAGACGGCAATAAGATGTCCAAGCGCCTGGGCAATGTCGTAGAGCCTATGGCGCTTATGGAAAAGTATGGCGCGGATGCCACTCGCTGGTACCTCGTGAGCAACGCCCCCCCCTGGGAAAATGTACGCTTTGATGAAGCACGGCTCGCTGAAAAGGTGCGCACCTTTTTCGGCACCCTGCACAATACTTATGAGTTCTTCGCGCTATATGCGGGCATAGATGGATATGAGCCGCAGCCTCTCCCGCCCATAGAACGGCTTTCTCTCATTGATCGCTGGCTGGTAAGTGAGACAGAGAAGCTCACAGAAGAAGTCACAGCGGCATACGAGGCGTACTTCCCCACACAGGCAGCGCGCCTTATAGAAGACTTCGTCATAGAGAAGCTCTCCAACTGGTATGTGCGTCTCAATCGCCGCCGCTTCTGGAAAGGGGAGAAGGACGAAGACAAATGGGCGGCTTTCACTTTACTGCGGGAAGTGCTTGCTCGGATAGCGCAACTCATGGCGCCGATTGCCCCATTTTACTCAGAGCTGCTCTGGCGAAATCTGCGCTTTTCTGGCTCGGTGCATTTGAGTGACTTTCCTGAGGCAAAAACCGCCCTGCGCGACCCAGCGCTGGAGACAGCGATGGACAAAGTGCGACGGTTGGCGTCTCTACTACACAGCCTGCGGAAAAAGAGTGGCTTGCGTGTGCGTCAGCCCTTGCCCCAGGCGCTTGTGCCTGCCAGTTATCGGGCATGGTTAGAGCCGCTGGCAGCTCTCCTCCTTCAGGAGGTCAACGTAAAAAGCATCACTTATCTGGATGACCACAGCGAGGCAGTCGTATATGAGCTTCGTCCTAACTATCGGCTCCTCGGACCCAAGCTGGGGGCGCGTATGCCTGCCTTTGCTGCTCATCTCAAGGGACTTTCGCAAGAGGAGATTTTGAAGGTGATGGAAAAAGGCGGGCTCACATGGGAAGGTGAGTGGTACGGGATGGAAGCCTTAGAACTGCGGGCGCAGGCGCTGCAGGGCTGGCTACACGCTTCCGAGAGCGGGCTTACGGTCGCCCTGGATACGCGCCTCTCCCCACAGCTGGAAGCCGAAGGATGGGCACGCGAGCTTATCCATCATATCCAACTCGCCCGGAAGGAAGCCGGACTCGCCGTCACTGACCGCATCCAGCTCGCTCTATATCTACCCGAGGCGTATAAGGAAGCTTTACGCCCTTATGAACCTCTCATCATACAGGAGACACTGGCACTCGGGTTGGAATGGCTCCCACAGCCGCCAGACCAGCCCGGGATTTCGTTTTTAGATACTGTACCCCTTCACATCCAGATCACACGCGCTTATGAGCACGCCTGAAAAGACTCGCTACACAGCCGAGGAACTGGCTGAGTTCAAAAAAATCATCTTAGAGAAGCTTGAAGAGGCTGAGAAAGAGTACCATCGCCTGAAAGAGAGCCTGAATGAACTCGTTTCCGCTGCGGAGGACCAGTACCGCACCGGCGAATACATGGGCAGTGAATACTCCGAGAAGCTCCAGCTTGAGCGCCTCTTACAGCATAACCTCAAATACATAGATGCCCTCAAACGCGCCCTTATTCGCATAGAGAATGGCACCTACGGAATCTGCAAAGTCACTGGCAAGCTCATCCCTAAGGAGCGCTTACTGGCGGTGCCCGTCGCCGAAACTATCGTAGAAGTCAAAGAGAAACGCCCTAAGTGAAGCTCTGGCAGAAGCTCCTCCTTATTATTCTGGGTGTGCTGGTGATAGACCAGCTCACGAAAGTATATGTCAAACTCTCCTATCCTCTGGGACATGAGATCCGCTGGATAGGCAACTGGCTCAAGCTGCATTATGTAGAAAATCCGGGGGCAGCCTTCGGTCTGTCGCTGTCGGGGCTTTTCAGAGAAGCGGAGGGGGATACCGCTGAAAAAGCCCCTAAGCTGCTTCTGACTTTCCTTTCGCTGGCTATTACAGGGGGGATTGGATACTACCTGTATCGGCTCAGTCAGGAAGATCGCCGATATCTCATCCCTGCTGGGCTGATTATCGGCGGGGCGATTGGAAACCTCATAGACCGCATATTTTATGGGGTGATTTTTGCCGGGCGGAACTATTATGCGGGGGGCTGGTTTCAGGGGCATGTGGTGGACTTTATCTATGTGGATATCTGGCAGGGGATCGTACCGGAATGGGTACCTATCTGGGGCGGCGAATACATGGCGCTGTGGCCCGTCTTCAATATCGCTGACAGTTGCATCAGCATCGGGGTCGTATGGCTACTGCTTCTGAGCTTACGAAAAAAGCCGTCCGATACGAAGATTGGGGCTTGATCCCCTATCGGGAAGCCTGGGAAAGGCAGAGGGCACTGGTCGCTCAAGCGCTCGCTGACCTTTCTAACTGGGAAGACCGATTTATTCTGTGTGAGCATCCGCCAGTCATCACGCTGGGACGCAACGCCCA
Organism: uncultured Sphingobacteriaceae bacterium; assembly: GCA_964655255.1. Taxonomy (GTDB): domain Bacteria; phylum Bacteroidota; class Bacteroidia; order SpSt-205; family SpSt-205; genus SpSt-205. The sequence goes on along the minus strand of CAZZMF010000060.1, from coordinate 1,434 downwards.
TGCAGAAAATGTGCTTTTTCCAGAAGCTTTTCTTCGGGAAAAGGGCGTCGAGCTATATGCCGTAGAGCGCGGCGGGGATGTGACTTATCATGGACCCGGGCAGATCGTAGGTTATCCCATCCTCTGGCTGGAGCGCTATAAGGCAGACATTGGCTGGTACATGCGCAGCCTGGAGGAGGTACTCATCCGGACGATAGGGGAGTGGGGACTCAAAGGCGAACGCATCCCTGGACTTACAGGCGTATGGCTCACTTCACCCCCCCGAAAGATAGCAGCGATGGGGGTCAAGCTCACCCGTTGGGTCTCCATGCACGGCTTTGCGCTCAATGTGAATACCGACCTCTCGGGCTTCTCCCTGATAGTCCCCTGTGGGATTCGTGATAAGGCAGTGACTTCTATGGCGCAGGAACTGGGACAGACAGTCTCCATAGAAGCAGTAAAGGCTACCCTGCGACGCTTCTTTGCAGAGGTTTTTGAGGTAGAGGTGGCAGAAACGCACTCAGCAGTCCCTGTCTCCGAACCAGACTCTACACCTCCATCGCAATAAGTAGGAGATCATCGGTCTGAGGCGCATTCAAAGACCACTGGCGCAGCGCCTGACGAAGCATATCCACTTGCTCAGAGAGAGGCAGATAACTACTTGTTTGGAGAAAAGATTGGAGGCGGGATTTGGAAAACCGTTTGCCCTCGGCGTTGAGTTGGTCGGTCACCCCGTCGGAAAATAGGTACAAACGATCTCCTCGTTGGAGGGTGAGCGTCTGGAGGACAGCTTCCTTAGAGGATGAATGGGAGGATGCAGTGACGCTGATGTCCCCCCTACCGCCAAAGACCGGTATGATATTTCCTCGTCGCAGGAGCCACAGTGGACGCCCGGCACCGACGTAAGCTGCTCTCCCAGAGGAAGGTTCATACCATAACATCGCCAGTTCAAAGCCTTCATGTAGAGGACGGTCGCCGCCAAAAATCTCCTGCACATCGGCACGCAGCTGGCGATAGATCGCTTCTAAGTCATTTCTGAAGCGCTCCAGAGCGAAGCGCAGAGCCGTCGCCGCATAGATACTGAGCATGGATGCTGGGACTCCATGCCCCGTACAGTCGCCCAGCGCCACTACAATCCCATTTTCCACTGGCTCAAACTGATAGAAATCTCCCCCGACCCCGATGATCGGCTCATACCACACCTCAGCCGCAGAAAAGTATCCCCGTAGCCGTTCCACAGGGGTCATGAAGCGCCGCTGAATCCGGGCAGCGTAGGTCAGGGACTGCTCTATCTCTTCCTTGAATCGGCGCAGCTCCTCTTCCCGCTGTTTCTTCTTATGGATATTGATGAGGGCACCGAGGTAATGGGTAGTTTCGCCGAACTCATTCGGGACAGGAGCTACAGTGAGCAGCATCCAATAGCCGCGTCCCTGCCTGTCGTACGCAAATATCTCT
>CAZZMF010000059.1:0-6780 GCA_964655255.1 uncultured Sphingobacteriaceae bacterium | reverse complement strand
GTATCTTACGGGGCGCGGGAAGCTGCGGTTGCGTGGGCGCGCCTACATAGATACGTTGCCCGGGGGGCGCAGCGCCATTATCATCACAGAGATCCCCTTTCGGGTAAGCAAAGCTAATCTCGTCGCTACGATAGCCCATTTAGCAGAGACGAAAAAAATAGAGGGGATCGCCGAAGTGCGCGATGAATCTGACCGGGAAGGGGTGCGCGTGGTCGTAGAGCTCAAACGAGACGCTGTCCCCAAGGTCGTCTTGAATAACCTCTACATTCACACGCCCTTAGAGACTTCGTACAACGGGTATTGGGTCGCGCTGTACAAGGGGCGCCCCAAGGTCATGACCCTGCGCGAGGTACTCGCAGCGTATTTGGAGCATCGTACGCAGGTTATTCTTCGTCGTACGGCTTATGAGCTGGCGCAAGCAGAGAAGCGGGCGCATATTTTGGAGGGGCTACTTGTAGCGCTGGATCATCTGGATGAAGTGATAGCGCTTATTCGGCGCTCCCAGACGCCTGACGAAGCCCGCACTGGGCTCATAGAACGCTTCGGGCTGACGCCTACGCAGGCCCAGGCTATTTTAGACCTGCGGCTCCAAAGGCTCACCGCTTTGGAGCGAGAGAAAATCCAGCAAGAGTACGCGGAGCTTCAAGAGAAAATCGCTTACTATAAGAAAGTGCTGGCTGACCCCGAGGAACAGAAAGCCATTATCCGCGACGAGTTGCAAAAGTTAGAAGCGGACTTTGGGGATGCGCGCCGCACGCAGATCGTGCCCGATGAGGGCGAACTTACCATAGAAGACACCCTCCCGAATGTTGAAGTTGCAGTTTTGATTTCGCATCAGGGCTATATTAAGCGTACCGACCTCAGCGCATACAGAGCTCAGGCGCGCGGGGGAATAGGAATACGCGCGATGGAACTCAAGGACGAAGATTTCATTCAAGATGTGCTGGTAGCGCGGCTTCATGACTATCTGCTCCTTTTCACTGAGAAAGGCTATTGCTACTGGCTGCGTGTGCATGAGATTCCCGAAGCCCAACGCAATCAGAAAGGACGCCACATTCAAAATCTACTGGCACTGCCGCCCGATGACCGCATTATCGCTTATCTGAATGTCTCTTCGCTTCAAGATGAAGCATTTATTCAGCGGCATAGTCTGCTTTTCGTGTCTCGGAAGGGGATAGTCAAAAAGACGCCCTTGCAGGAATACAGCCGTCCGCGCAATAAGGGGATTATTGCGCTTTCTATCAAGGAAGGGGATGAGTTAGTGGGCGTTTCTCTTATAGATGAAGCGACCGTGAAGGAGGTATTTATCGTTAGTGAGCAAGGGCAAGCGATACGGTTTCCGCATGGGGAGGTACGAGCGATGGGGCGCGAAGCGGCCGGCGTAATCGGTATGGATTTGGAAGGCGACGACCGCGTTGTTGCCTTAGTGCCCTTAGAGTGGACAGAAGGCAGCCTTCTTGTTGTGTCTGAGCAAGGGTATGGGAAAGCCACGGCTTTTTCCGAGTATCGGTCTACGCATCGGGGCGGCAAAGGGGTACGCACTTTTCGGGTTACGGAAAAAACGGGCAAGGTTGTTGCCGCTCTTCCTTTGCGAGACATGCAGGAAGAAATACTGGTAGTGACTCAGGCAGGGCAAAGCATACGATTTTCTGCCTCAGAAGTCTCTGAACAGGGGCGCGATACGCAGGGGACACGCTTGATTCGCTTGCGAGAGGATGACAGGGTAGTCGCCGTGTCGTTAGTACGCCGAGCGGAGAGCGCAACGGAAGGGTAAGCTGCCCCTCTAAGAGCATAGAACGCTGGCAAATGGTGATTATGTGGCGGCGGCGCCTTCGGCGCCGCCGCCACATAATCAATACGTGCTTGATTTTTTGTTTATTTGCGTATGCAAATCACTCGCCCAGTCCGCGCATGGCTTCCCCCTCAGCTTACCCTTACGAGTTGGGAGAATATTCAGCCTTATGTAGAGGAGCTTCGGAGCGCGCAGTGGAAGAGCTTTTCCGATTTCTACCAGTGGCTGCGCCGCATGAATGAACTGGAAGCTGCAGTTAGCGAGGCTGGGGCATGGAGTTTTATTCGTTTCACCCAGAATACCCAAGATGAAGAAAGTCGGCATGCTTACGAGCGATACATAGAAGAAGTACAGCCCCGTCTGAATGAAGTGCGCTATGACCTGTACAAAAGGTACTGGGAGTCGCCTTGGCGGGGGCTTCTACCGCGGGAGGAGTTTCTGAACTTTGACCGGACAGTACAAAACTACCTTGCCCTCTATCGCCCTGAAAACATCCCTCTGGAGACGAAGGCGGAACTTCTGGCGAAAGAATACAACGAAATCATCGGGCGCCTCTCCGTAGAGATAGATGGCAAGGTCTTCACCCTGCCCCAAGCCAGTTTATTTTTGGAATCGCCAGATAGAGCGCGACGGGAGGAAGTCTGGTGGAAAATTCATGAAGCCCGCGCCGCCCATGCCGATAAGCTGGAAGCCCTCATGGATGAGCTTATCGCTGTACGCACCCAGATCGCCCATAACGCAGGCTTTGACAACTATTATGATTTCCGATTCCGTCAGCTTGGGCGCTTTGACTGGACGGTGGAACTGTGTCATAACTTTCATGCGCTGGTAGAGCGCTCTATCAAGCGCCTGTATAATCGCCTGCTTCTCTTTCGTCAAAATAGCCTTGGAGTAGAGCGCCTCAAGCCTTGGGACCTTTCAGTAGATCCGTGTGATTTGAGTGCGCCCCTGCGCCCTTTCCAGACGGAGGAAGAGCTAATCACAAAAAGCATTCAACTCTTCCAGCAGCTGCACCCGCGGATCGCGGAGATGGTAGAGTACATGTACAGTATTGGACATCTGGATTTATTTTCACGCCCTGGCAAGGCGCCCGGCGGCTATAACTACTCCCTACATGAGTCTGGTTTGCCCTTCATATTCATGAATGCGGCGGGGTCTCATAATGATCTCGTCACGCTCGTGCATGAAGTCGGACACGCCGTCCATACTTTTCAAAGCCGTCATTTGCAGTTTGTATTACAGCGGGAATATCCCTCGGAAGTCGCTGAGTTGGCTTCCATGAGCATGGAGTTTATGGCGCTCTATCCAGCGGTCTTTTATCCTGACCCAAAAGATCAAGCTCGGGCCTGGTTCCAGCAGATTAGTCGGGTGATCACGCTTTTCCCATGGATAGCGACAGTAGATGCTTTCCAAGAGTGGATATATCGCAACCCTAATCATACCGTTGCTGAGCGCCGCCAAAAGTGGGTAGAACTATACCGCCGCTTCCATGGGGATCGTGTGGAGTGGCCCGAAGGTACTTTAGAGGTGCTGTGGCATCGGCAGCTCCACATTTTTGACTATCCCCTGTATTACATAGAGTACGGGCTGGCGCAGCTTGGTGCGCTGCAGTTCTGGTACAACTATGACCGTGCGCCCAAAGTCGCTATTGAGAAATACCTCCACGCCCTTTCTCTGGGCTATCTGCGCACCGTCCCCGAGATATACGAAGCGGCAGGCGTCAAGTTCTTCTTCCAGCCCGAAGAGTTAGATGAAATCTTCCGCTTCATCGTCCAGCACCTCAAACGCGTGCGCGAGATGCTCAAAGTGGGATAACGCTGCTTACTAATGAGTGCTCAAATCCAGATGTGGCAGCGGTGTTGAGGATTGGAGCAAAGGGCGCTTTCTGATGCTCAAGGCTGGTAGTTGTGTTTGATTTTGGCGGTGCGGCGGCGCCGAAGGCGCCGCCGCACCCCATGTAGTCCATCCTCTGCCAAGTTCAACCAGCCAAGCGGTACTCCCCGACATCCTTCCTATCGCAAGTGCCGCTCAAAAAACCGCTCCACCTCCCAGTACACCCGATACCGATAAGCGCCGATGCCGTGATTCTGTCCCGGGAAAATGCGCCACTCTATGGGCGCGTCGGGCTGAGAACGCAAAAGTCGCCCGATAAGTTGATAGGTATGCTGCGGATGCACATTATCATCGGCATCGCCATGGATGAGGAGCAGAGGCACGCGTAGAGTCCTATCCTGCGGGGGCAGTGCCGTCGCTTCGTATCCGTCGCTATTGCGCTCTAAAAGGTCCATGAACCGCTCTGTATAAGCGCTGTCATAAAGCCGCCAATCCGTGACGGGCGCTACCGCTACTGCTGCTGCGAGTCCATCCGGTGCTGCGAATGCCAGGCGCGTCGCCATGTAGCCCCCATAACTCCACCCAAACGCCCCTACTTTCCCTACATACGGCAGCATGCGCAGGTATTTTACAAAAGCTACGAAGTCCTCCGTCTCTGGCAGCCCCAACTGACGATAGGTCGCAAACCTTTCGCTCGGATACAAGGCAGTGCCTGCCCCATCCGTGCAGGCGATAATATAGCCCTTCTGGACAAGATATGCCTGCCAGAAAAAGCCGATGTTCTTGAACTCTTCGCTCACCTGCTGAGAACCCGGCCCGCCATAGAATGTGAAAACCACTGGATAGCGCTGCGTGGAGTCAAAGTTGGCTGGCAGGAGGAGATAACCCCATCGGGATTTGCCTTGAGCGCCAGCATACTGGAAGAAACGCACTTTCACAGGAGGTATCTGACGGCGCAGGTCGGCATTTAGGTCGGGAAGGGGCAAGCACTTAGCGGGGTCGCCTGCGAGGCATATCCGCTCGCGGTAGGGATCCAAGAAGCGACTCTCTTTTATCCAAAGGAGGTCGCCGGACAGCTCGCCTTCCGCCCAGCCGGTTTCTGGGGTGAGCCATGTAGGCTGCCCACCACGGCGTACAGTAATATATCCGATCCGTTGGTCTTTGGGCGTTTTGCCCTCTGCATGGAAAAAGAGCCTACCCTGCGCATATCCGATCAAGCTGCGCAGCCCCGGCACAGCATACACGCTAAGCCGTCGTCCCTTATAGTCATAGCGCCAGATTTCCCAGATGCCCTTTCCGCCGGCGAGGTAAAATAGCTCTGGCTGATCCGTCGCCCACACAATAAGCTTGCGGTCATCCCATGTAAAAAAGCCCTTCGTACTGTCTGAAAAAAATGGCACCGGAGCGGGCTGTCCGACTTCGTACCGATAGACGGTGAAGCGGTTTTGAGCGCGGTTCAGGTGGGTGAAATACAACTCATCCCCCATCGTGCTCCAGCTAAGCCACGGAATGTATCCCCCCGTACTATCGACCCACACGAGGCGATCGGTACGGCTTGGTAGCTCATAAAGGCGCAGTTCGACGACGGGGTTTTTTTCTCCGACTCGGGGATAAGGCAGTGGATGTACTTCGGGGTAGGAACTGTGTCCGGGGGTCATGAGAGGATAAACGGGCGTGCGGGTATTGTCAAAAAGCAGGTAAGCGATAAACTGTCCAGAGGGCGCTATTTCAAACGCCCGTGTAAAGCCGAACTCCTCTTCGTAGAGCCAGTCGGTGGTGCCGGCTTGCCGCCTGCCGGTATATCGGGTCAAGGTGTCCCAGCTATTACCAGTCCAGCGGTAGAGATTCTGAGCGTCGGCGGCTATCAGGGTCATGCCGTCTTGGGAGAAAGCCACTTCTCGCCAGTCGGTACCGGGGAGCCTTTGGGGTAGCCCTTGGTGTACCCATACCAGCGTGCCACTGCTGGATCGCCGAAAGCCGCGCCGCACTTTTTCCCAGGCGAGCCAGCCGCCGGGCGCCGGCACCCACCGCTGGAGGGGTGGCGCCGTGCCTATCGTCTCCGCCCGCAGCCCCCCTCCGATCCGATATATCCGTCCAGACTCCGCCTGCCCGTACCAGGCATTTTCCCCAGCTATGAGTTCATGCGTCTGTGCATAGTACCGATACTCCTGCCAGATAGCCGAGAGCGATAGCTCCTGCGCCAGCAGCACGCCGATTAAGCCGATGCGTCTCATGCAGCGAATGTAGCGACTAAGCCCCGTTTCTTTGCAGCTCAGATAAACGCGCAAGCAGCATAATGTTAAGTATAGGCAAAATGATGCATCTTTGCTCATGTGAGGCATCTGCGAGCACTTCTCTCGGCTGGGTTATTGATGGCGCAGACGCTGCCAGATAGCGTCTATATCCGAATGAAGGAGCAGGGCGTCAATCCGTACGCCTCCCCGCCCCCGCCACCAGGGACGCCGCTGCCGCTTAACCTCGCTGAATCGGACTGTCCGGGGGCTATACGCATCTGCGGAGCCTCCTACAGCTATCCGGGCGGCATTCCTACCGCCGGGCAGACGCTGGAGCTAGGCACGGATGGACGGGGTACCTGTCTCTTAGGAGGAGAGCACCGGAGTGTGTGGTTCATTTTTACTGTACAGCAGAGTGGTACGATGGGTTTCCTGCTGTGTCCAAATGCCGCCTCAGGGAACGATTATGACTTCGCTATGTGGGATGTAACAGGCTTACAAGATCCCTGTTCCATCTTTCAAGGCACTGGGAATGTCCCTACACCCATAAGGTGCAACTTTTCCATCCCTAATCAGAGTACCTGCTGTGGCGGGATCTCCTGCTCAAATGACGGTTTGACGGGACTTGACCACACCAATCCTCAAGCAGGAAATATCTCACATGGGGCAGGTGGTCCAGCAGTCATGCCCGGTCTCAACGTAACCGCTGGTCAGACGTTTCTCCTGCTCATAGATAACTGGAGCAATAATAACGTAGGCTTCACTATAACCTTCTATGGCACGGCGCAATACTTTGACAATAATCCGCCGCAGATGGATAGCGTATATCGAGTGTGCAGCAATAGCTATGATGGTCAGCTCGGTGCCCTTGAGCGGATCCGTGTGCGGTTTAACGAGTTAATAAATCCTGCCACGGTGGCG
>CAZZMF010000058.1:0-6882 GCA_964655255.1 uncultured Sphingobacteriaceae bacterium | reverse complement strand
ACGATGCTCTCCACAATCCCAGCGACTTCGGAGTTGCCGAGTTTAGTTTTGGTTTGCCCCTCAAACTGCGGCTCAGGCACTTTTACCGAGATCACAGCTGTCAGCCCTTCTCGGAAGTCATCCCCCGAGACTTCAAACTTGATCTTATTGAAGAAGCCCTCCTTCTCGCCGTAGGCTTTGAAGACGCGGGTAAGGGCTTTGCGGAAGCCCATCACATGTGTCCCGCCCTCGTGGGTGCGGATGTTATTTACATAGGAGTGGAGGGATTCGTTGAAGGTCTCATTATACTGGAATACCACCTCAACGTGATAAAGCCCTTCTGGGTCAGTACCTTCTATGAAGACAGGTTCATGGAGTGTGGCACGCCCTTGATTGAGGTATTTGACGAACTCTATAATGCCCCCTTTGGAATAAAAGACTTTGGTCAGCGGGCGCCCACTCTCATCCAGTTCGCGTTCATCTCGTAGGGTGATTTTGACGCCTTTGTTGAGGTAAGCTAGCTCGCGAAGGCGATTAGCAACAATGTCAAACTGAAATTCTGTCTCTGGGAAAATGGTCGGATCAGGTTTGAAATGAACTTCTGTACCCCGCTGCTTAGTTTTGCCGATGGGGGCTACGGGCGCCTGAGGCACGCCCCGCTTATAGGACTGATACCAAATCTGGTTATCGCGATAGACCCGCACCTCCAAATGTTCGGACAAGGCATTTACGCAGGAGACGCCGACGCCATGTAGCCCGCCAGAGACTTTGTATGTGCGCTTGTCAAACTTTCCCCCTGCATGGAGGACGGTCATTACGACTTCCAGAGCAGAGCGTCCTTCTGTCGGGTGTATATCTACGGGAATTCCCCGACCGTTGTCTTTTACCGTTACATAGCCATCGGCGTGGAGTACGACCTCTATCTCGGTGCAATACCCCGCCATGGCTTCGTCTATGGAGTTATCAACGACCTCAAAAATCAAATGGTGTAGCCCTCGTATGCCTACATCCCCGATATACATGGCGGGGCGCTTTCGCACTGCCTCCAATCCCTCCAAAACCTGTATGGATGCCGCTGTGTAGTCCGGCGACTGAACAAGCGTTTCGTTGCCCATTACAACAAAGGTACAGAAAAGTAGGGGCAGGCAGGGAGGATTATTTTTATGTGTGGGGAGCGGCGGCGCCGAAGGCGCCGCCGCTCCCAAAAACAAAACCCTATACACCGCATCTGGATAAAACCCTGCTGTTTGACTTAGATTTTTTTTGAGCTAAGTTTGTATCACACCGACTGGGAAGGGCTGGGGTGTATAGCCCCACTCAGCGGCTTCTATGAGGAGAGAGAGGATTTGGCGGGTCTCCTGAGGTAGGATAATCTCATCCACCCAGAGGCGTGCCGCAGCGTAGAGGGGCTGCATTTGGCGTTCGTACTTGGCGCGAATCTCGGCAAGCAGACGCTGTTCTTCTTCGGGGGAAAGGTTTTGTCCTTTTTTGTAAGTCTGTAAAAGAGTTTGAGCGGCTTGGGTACCGCCCATGACGGCTATCCGAGCTGTGGGCCACGCAGCAATATAGCGTGGATCGTATGCCCGTCCACACATGGCATAGTTGCCGGCGCCGTAAGAGTTCCCCACAATAATGGTATATTTAGGGACGACGCTATTAGCGACGGCGTTGACCATTTTGGCGCCGTCTTTGATGATTCCCCCGTGCTCTGCGCGTGTGCCCACCATGAAGCCCGTGACATCTTGGAGGAAAAGTATCGGTATCTGCTTTTGGTTGCAGTTGAGGATGAAACGGGCTGCTTTGTCCGCTGAGTCCGAATAAATCACGCCTCCAAATTGCATCTCGCCCCGACCGGATTTGACCACAGTGCGCTGATTAGCCACGATGCCGATGGGCCACCCATCAATGCGGGCATATCCAGTGATAATAGTTTTGCCGTACTCGGCTTTGTACTCAAGGAAGGAGCCTTCATCTACCAGCGCCTCAATCACTGGATACATGTCGTAAGGGCGAGTAGGGTCTTCGGGAAGGAGTTCTAAGATTTTTTCAGGGGGAATGCGTGGAGGGCGCGGCTCGGCTCGTTCCCAGCGAAAGTTCGTGCGGCGCTGCGTCTGGGCTACCAACCGCTTGAGAATATCTAACGCTTCTTGATCGTTTTTTGCCCTGTAGTCGGTGACGCCTGAGATTTGTGAATGGGTCTTAGCTCCGCCCAGCGTTTCTACGTCTGTCTCTTCACCGATAGCGGCTTTCACTAAATAAGGACCAGCGAGGAAGACCGACCCCGTTTTCTCCACGATAATCGCTTCATCACTCATAATCGGCAGGTATGCGCCCCCCGCTACACAAGGTCCCATGATAGCGGCATATTGGGGAATGCCCATTGCGCTCATGACAGCGTTATTGCGGAAAATGCGCCCAAAATGTTCCTTATCTGGAAAAACTTCATCTTGCATCGGCAAATACACCCCAGCACTATCTACCAAATACAATATCGGGATGCGATTCTGCATGGCTATCTCTTGGGCGCGTAGATTTTTTTTCGCTGTGATGGGGAACCATGCGCCAGCTTTGACGGTAGCATCATTAGCGACGATGACGCAGGGAATACCTTGGACTTTGCCGATTTTGACTATCACGCCACCAGCGGGACAGGCTTCCTCATATAACTCATGCCCTGCAAAAAGTCCTATTTCTACGGCTTGCGACGGGTCATCCAAGAGGTAGTCAATCCGCTGACGAGCGGACCATTTGCCTTGCGCAGCCAAACGGGCATGGGCTTTTTCCCCTCCACCTGCCCGTACCTTTTCTCTCAGTGCCTCAAGCTCCAGCATCGCACAAATGTACCCGAAATCACGCTGGCATGATATATGCAGTCTCCCTTACCATGCAGCTTTTGAGTATGATTGTGCTACCCTTAGTAGGGGGGCTTTGGCTTTTTCAAGGGGCAGACCGAACGCTTACCCAGATTGCTGAGGCCTTGCAAAGGGGCGACGCCACACACTTATCATCTTTCTTTGCTGATCAGATAGAGTTGTACATAGGCTCTTCCCCGCGCATTTACTCCAGCGTACAGGCACGATATGTGATGCAAGAGTTTTTTCAAAATAATCCTCCCAGAAGCTTTTCTCTCCTACACAAAGGGCGCTCAGAAGACCTACTCTATGCCATCGGCTCTTATGTGAGCCAGCACGGTAGATGGGATGTGAGCTTCTTTACCCGCTTCCAAAAGGGGCGCTATGTGATTGAGCAGCTTCGCTTTGAGTCTGTGGATAAGTAAGCTAAGCTCGCATAGGGTGTGTCAGCCGAGGGGAACTATCCCCAAGGCTGTTTTTATTTTGAAGCCATGCAAAGCCTGAGAGAACTCCTGCAAGCTGCCCTCATGGAAGACTTGGGCACCTATGGAGATATCACCAGCCGAGCCGTGTCCGCAGAGAAAAAACAGGCAGTCGGTAGGTGTATCGTCAAACGTACAGGCATCCTTGCGGGCATACAGGTAGCTCAGCAAGTGTATGATTTGATTGACAAGGATGTAAAGATTGATATACACTTTCGGGATGGAGATGTGTGTCAAGCTGGTAGCGTTGCATTTGAGGTGTATGGAAATGCATACACCCTGCTAATAGGAGAGCGCTTAGTGCTAAATCTCCTTCAGCGGCTCAGTGGGATAGCCACTTTTACGCGGCGTTATGTAGAGGCGATAGAAGGCACAGGCTGCGAGGTACTGGATACCCGAAAAACTACCCCCCTTTGGCGCGCCTTAGAGAAGTGGGCAGTTACCCTCGGCGGCGGAAAAAATCACCGTTTCGGCTTATATGACCAGTTTCTCATCAAAGACAATCACATAGACCTCACTGGGAGTGTATCTGCTGCCATAGAAGCGGTTCTCCGGTATCGGACAGAGCAAAACCTCTCTGCCCCTATCGTAGTAGAAGTGCGAAACCTTCGCGAAATCGCCGAAGCCCTCCGATACGCCAAAGAGATAGACCGCCTGCTATTGGATAACCTTTCGCCGCAGCAGGTGGCTCGGGCAGTGGAATATATAGGTGGACGCTTGCCTGTGGAAGTGTCTGGGGGCATCACCCCAGAAAATGCCCGCGCCTATGCCGAAGCGGGCGCTCGCTACATCTCCGCAGGGGCATTGACCCATTCTGCCCCGGCGTTGGATATTAGCTTGAAAATACAACCCCTGCAATAGTTTGGACACCATCCCGTCTAACTTCTATACCTTTGAGCCATGCATATACTTGCCTATGGCCTGCCGCGACTGGGCGAAAAGCGGCAGTATAAGTCCCTCTTAGAAAAGTTCTGGGCAGGCAAGCTCAGTGAAGAAGACTTTTTCTCTGGCATAAAAGCCTTAGAAGCCGAACGGCTCGCTACCTATGCCCAAAAAGCAGATGTGTACCCCAGCGGAGAACTCTCTCTATATGATCCCATGTTGGATTTGGCGGTGGCGGTAGGGCTTATACCGGAGCGCTTCCGTCCATACAGGGGGCTGAGTTCGTATTATGAAATGGCACGGGGCGCCCAAGCCCTCGAAATGACCAAGTGGTTCAATACCAACTATCACTACCTCGTACCTGAATGGGAGACTACCGACTTAGCCGCCAATCCAGCCTACTTCAAGTGGTATTACGATATGGCTAAGGACCTGGGACATGCGAAGGCTTTGCCAAGCCTTATTGGTCCCTATACCTTTTTGGCTTTGTCTAAGAAAGCAGGAGGGCAGCCCCTCACTTCCGAAGATATGGAGCGATATGCTGAGAGCCTCCTGCCTGTATATAAGCAGATTTTGACTGCCCTGGTGGAAGCAGGCGCTCAAGGGATACTGGTACATGAGCCTGCTTTCGTGCTGGACGAGCCGCCCGTACCTCTTATTGGGTATATCTATCATACGCTGCGCGGTTTGCCTATCTACCTCCTCACCTACTATGAAGCGGTAGACTTCTATCCGCGCTTGGTAGAGCTTCCCGTATTAGGCATCGGCTTAGACTTTGTCTCCAATCAAACGAATCGGCGGTTTGTAGAACAATACGGCTTTCCAGAAGATAAAGTCCTTATCGCTGGCATCATAGATGGGCGCAATGTGTGGCGAGCTGACCTTGTGGCGAAAGCGAAGGAGGTAGAAACCCTCGCCAGCCGAGTGAAAACGCTCTGGCTAGCCCCCAGTGCGCCGCTGTCTTTCCTGCCCCTTACCAAAGCCCCCGAGAAAAAAATCCCCCCCAAAGTCTGGGAACGGCTGAGCTTTGCAAAGGAAAAACTGGCAGAACTGCATCTTCTGAAAGCTTATCTAAATGGAGATGCCGCTGCCCGCACCGAAGCCGAAGCTACCGCTGCCCTCTGGCAAGGAGAGCCCCTTGGCTCGCATGCCCCTACCCGCGAGCGAATCAAAAACCTCAAAGAAGAAGACTTCATCCGGCAAACCCCCTATGCCGAGCGGGTACATCTCCAGCAGGAGGTACTTCAGCTACCTCCTTTTCCTACTACGACGATAGGGTCGTTTCCTCAAACCGAAGACCTGCGCGCCCTGCGTAAAGCCTATCGCGAGGGCTCCCTCTCCGAAGCCGAATATAAAGCACGGATTCGGGAAAAAATCGCTGAAGTTATCCGTTATCAGGAGGAACTGGGACTGGATGTGCTGGTACATGGGGAGTTTGAGCGGAGCGATATGGTGGAGTACTTCGCAGAAAGGCTAGAAGGCTTTGCTATTACAGAGCAAGGCTGGGTACTCTCCTACGGCTCGCGGGTATATCGCGCGCCGATCATCTACGGCGATGTATGGCGTCCTAAGCCCATGACCGTAGAAGAAATCGCCTATGCCCAATCCCTCACTAAAAAGCCCGTCAAAGGTATGCTCACCGGTCCTGTCACCATTCTCAACTGGAGCTATGCTCCCCCTAACAAATCCAAAGAGGAAGTGGCCTACGAAATCGCCTTGGCTATCTATGACGAGGTGCGCGACCTGGAAGCCGCAGGGATCAAGGTGATCCAAATAGATGAGCCAGCCTTCCGCGAAGGGGCACCACTGAAGAAGAAAGACTGGCCCGAGTACTTCCGTTGGGCGGTGCGGGCATTCCGGCTCTCTTCTCGGGCGCTGCCCCAGACGCAGATCCATTCGCACATGTGCTACTCGGAGTTTGAGAGCATCCTACCCTATATTTGGGAGATGGACTTTGATGTGGTGTCCATAGAAGCCTCTCGCAGCAAAGGCACACTGGTGGAGGAGTTCAAACGGTTTCCTCAGTGGGATAGGCAGATTGGGCTGGGGGTATATGATATCCACTCGCCGGCAGTGCCGACAGCAGAAGCCATGGCAGCTGTCATAGAAGCGGCGCGTCGGGTGCTGCCCGACAGGTTGCTCTGGGTCAACCCTGACTGCGGGCTCAAAACGCGTCGCTGGGAGGAGGTTTCGCCAGCGTTGAAGAATATGGTCCAGGCGGCACAGGCAGCCCGCGCCACCGTGCAGGCACAAAGCTGAACGTACCACAATAGAGGGGGAGTCGAGCGTTGCCTCTCTCCACTTTTGCCAAGAGACGGGTTTATCGGTGTAGCGCGTTTGCGTTTTGTTGGGGGTGCGGCGGCGCCGAAGGCGCCGCCGCTACCTATCTCGCCCTTGACGGCACCTTGTACTTCTTTCACCGCCCAAACCATACAAAGCAATAGGGGCGTGAGAGGCGGAGGTTCTTACGGATTTTTCACCCCTAAGGCAGGTGCCCGTATCGGTAATACAAAAGCCCTTGTGCGGTTTCTACTCGCAGATGATATATGCCCGCTGGGAGACCAGCAAGGGAAAGTTCCTCGCCTTCTCCGTGCCTGATCAGCCGCCCCCATACATCGTATAGGAAAATGCGTCGGCTATGAGGTATTCTAAGAGTCGTACCTGTATGAAGGAGAGGCGGACGATAC
>CAZZMF010000057.1:0-6905 GCA_964655255.1 uncultured Sphingobacteriaceae bacterium | reverse complement strand
CATAGGACTCATGCTCTCTGCCTTTTTGTATGCCCAGAACGTAACCGTACTTGCGGTACGAGGGGACGTTCAGGCAGAGCAAGCCGGGGGGAACTGGGTAAAAGTCACAGCTGGTATGAAGCTTTCTGAGCAGCAGAAGGTGCGTTTGGGCCAGCAGTCTTATGTGGCGCTTGTCTTTCCTGGGAACAAAGCTCGCGAGCTGCGCCAGCCTGGCACCTATGTCCTCAACCAGCTTCTGGCTCAGAAGCCTGCCTCAGATGATAACCCTTATGCGTCTAAATACACTGGCTATGTGCTCAATCAAGCGGTGGCTTCTGGGGCTGGACGCGCTTCGGGAAGGACCCTTGGAGCTGTGACGCGCTCTACGATGGCGCCTTTGCCCCGTACTCCCATCCAAAGCGCCTTCTTCGCTGACCGTGTCCAGTTCAACTGGGATCGCGTGCCAGGCTCTGAAGGCTACATCGTTGAGATCTTAGACGATGCCGGACAGGTAATCATGTCTCGGGAGATTCCCGCCGAACAAACGACTGTAGAACTGAATTTGGAGGGTAAAGTGAAGCCCGGGGTTTGCTACTACTGGCGTGTCAGCACTCGCCGGCACCCTACCCTCCATTCTAATAGCACCTGCTTCCGGATCTTACCTGCGGATAAAGCAGCCGCCCTCAAAAAGGAAGAAGAAGCCCTGCGCCGCTCTCTCAATCCCAACTCCGCTGTGGATAATGCCACTCTCGGCGCCTTCTATGAGCAGAATGGTCTCTACGGCTATGCATGGAACGCCTATAATCAAGCCGCTTCTTTGGAGCCCGGCGCTGATGGCTATGCAGCCCTTAGAGATGAACTGCCCCAGCGCGTCCAGCGTCAAGCTGTAAGCGAATAAATACACCCCTGTAATCTTATCTATACATGCGGGAGGGAATTGAGCCCTCTCCCGCATGGTTTGTATTTTTGCTTTATGGGTCAGGTGGGTGTTCCCATTTCGCCGCCTGTTTTGTATCGGCGGCTTTCATGGCTCTATCCTCTACTTTTTGATGAAATAGTGGTGCGTTCCCATCCACCCTTGAAGCAGATCTTTGCTCGGTATCCCAAAGTCGTGCATGCAATCAGCCATGCTGGCTCTCTGGGTTGGCTGCCGCCTATACTGGCGCTTTTACGGTTAGCGCTCTCCGAAGGTGGAAAGGATAGAAAAGCTCTGGGCATATTCCACCGAGGTTTGTACAAGTTTGCTATTAGCCGATGGATATTGCGGGTTGTTTTTCAGAGCACAGAGCCGCCTACTTTCGCAAAGGTCATAGAGGCTTTTCGCTCAGGTCCAGTAAATGATATTGCTTTATTCCCAGAAGGCGATAACTGTGTGCTGGGCGATGTGTATGAGATTCGTCCGTTTCGCTCGCCAAAGTTCATAGAGTTAGCGATAGCGGCGGAGGCGCCGATACTTGTTACGGTGCATCGCGGCGCCGAAGAGTGGGGCAAGGACTTTTACATACCCAGTTGGCTGCTGCGCTGGGTGCGTATGATAGAACCAGCGTATGTTCGCCCCCTGATGAAAAACCCCGTACTCAATCTTCCCCTGCGTATCACCCGAATCCCCAAGTTTAGTCTGCACTGTAGCTTGTATTTTCCGCGGCTTTCGTATGATCAGCTTAGCAGCCGTCCCCGAGAACGCTGGTTTCAACTCCACGAGGAGGCTGAACGAGTAAAAGCCCTCATGGTAGCCCTTTTGAAAGATATGCCATATGTCTGATACGACTGCACTGATGGAGCAATACCGGGCGATGAAGGAGCGTTATCCCGGTGCCTTACTGCTTTTCCAAGTGGGGGATTTTTATGAAACTTTTGAGGAAGATGCGCAGACCTTGGCGTCAATATTGGGACTGACGCTTACTCGCCGCAATAACGGTAAAGCTGAAGATGTGCCCATGGCAGGCTTTCCAGTTCGCGCTTTGCAAACCTATGCCCCTAAGCTAATAGAAGCAGGTTTTCGTGTAGCTGTCTGTAATCAAGTAGAAGACCCCAAAAAAGCCAAAAAAATTGTCAAACGCGAGGTGACGCAGATACTTACGCCGGGTACGCTGTGGCTACAAGATGAAGAGTTGACCACGGCGACATATTTAGCGACTTTCTGGGCATACACGCCTACACAGGCGGTAGTATTTCTGGCGGATATAACGACTTCTGGGCGGGTCATATACCATGACGGTTCTTTGAGTGAAATAGAAGCCCTTTTGGCGGCACTGGCCCCTGTGGAAAGTATGGTGTACCCCGGACAAGAGTCCCTGTGGAATACCCTGTATGCTCGGGCTTCCCGAGTGGAAGCGCTGCCGGAATGGTACTTTGACATAGAGACGCTGCCAGCCGCCTTTAGTGAAGTATATGGGTATCCCCTTCCTCGGGCTATTTCTCCCGTGGTGGAGGGCTACCCCGGGCGCACCTTTGCTGCTCTGCTCAACTACCTGCGTGACCTCAAACAGACCGGGCTTTCCCATCTAAGCTTTCCTCGCAAGCTCCCAATAGAGAAAGCCTTTTTCCTACACCCCAATACGCTGCGCAACTTGGAGATTATTCAGCCTTTGCACCCCGAGGGGAAGAGCCTATTGGAAGTGCTGCGGCATACTGTAACGGCGGCGGGACTTCGCCTTCTGCGGGCGCGTCTGACCATGCCGCTGCGTGACGTAGAACTCATTCAACAGCGCTTGGATAAAGTCCAGCTTTTGTACGACCATCCTGAGGGACATGACCGCTGGCGTGAGCTTCTGCGTACAATTGGAGACTTGGAGCGACGAGTAGCGCGGCTCAGCGCTCGTCGAGCTACCCCACGGGAACTGGCTCACTTGCGCTTTGCGCTGGACGCCATCATGGAGCTAAAAGAAGCTCTCCCCACAGGCTACGGACTCCCCGATGCCCTACAGCAGATGCAAGCGGTGCGGGATTTGTTGGACACCTACCTGCTCATCACTCCTACTCCTCCGCATATTGGGGAGAAGCCCGGAGAAGGGCAGGTCATCCGAGAAGGGGTAGATGAAAAGTTAGACCGGGCGCGATACCTGCAAGCCCATGCCGAGGAAGAGCTGCTCCGATTGGAGGAGAGAGAGCGAGCTCGCTTGGGTATTCCCACGCTCAAAATCCAGGAAAATCGTCAGCTGGGATATGTATTTCATATCACGGCAGCTCAGCTCTCTAAGGTCCCCCCTGAATATCGCCTGCGCCAGCAACTGGCTCAAGGGGCAGCTCGTTATAGCAGCGATGAACTGGATAGGTTGAATGCCGAGATCGCCTCAGCCCAAGAAGTGATCGCTCAGCGGGAAGAAGAGCTGTACCAAGAACTCCTACAAGCCCTGCAGAAATACATAGAACCCCTGCAGCAGGTGGCGCGCTGGGTAGCAGAAGTGGATGTATCCCTTGCACTGGCAGGGATAGCCCATCGCTATGGGTACCGACGCCCGCGCTTTACCGACCAACCGCGGCTCTATATCAAACAAGGACGCCATCCCGTCATAGAACAAGCCTTGCCTTCGCATCAGCCCTACCAGCCAAATGACCTCCTCCTAACGCCCGACCAGCGGATCATTCTCCTAACCGGACCTAACATGGCAGGCAAGTCGGCTTACATGCGACAAAATGCCCTTATTATCCTACTGGCGCAAGTAGGGAGTTTCGTTCCAGCGGAGGAGGCGGAGATATATCCCGTGGATCAAATCTTTAGCCGGGTAGGAGCGTCTGACAATCTGGCTGCAGGGCAGAGTACCTTTTTGGTAGAGATGGAAGAGACAGCGCACATTCTGCATCAGGCGACTTCCCGCAGTTTCGTCATACTGGATGAAGTGGGGCGAGGCACAAGTACATACGACGGATTAGCTATTGCATGGGCAGTCGTGGAGTATCTTCATAATCATCCCCACTGTCGTCCTTGGACGCTTTTTGCCACGCATTACCACGAACTGACCCAGTTAGAGAAAGCTCTGCCCCGCTTAGCCAACTTCCACTTGGCGGTAGAGCAACGAGGGGAGAAGGTGATCTTTCTCCATCAACTGCGGCGTGGACCCATCCGGCGCAGTTTTGGTATAGCAGTAGCTGAAAAAGCTGGGTTGCCTCCGGCTTTGCTGGAGCGTGCCAAGGAACTTTTACGCCACTTTGAGAAGCAAGAGCCCCTTCCTGCCGCCGAGGCTCAGCCATCTTTATTCCATATGCCTGCGGATATAGAAGGAGAACTGCGCCGGCGCCTTTTAGAGATAGACCCGAATACCATCACGCCCATAGAAGCCCTCTTTCGCTTGCAAGAACTGCGTAATCTCGCAGCCAAGTCGCAGTAGCGGTAGATAATCTCCCTATCTTGCTGTCATGTGGACGCTTATCTGGGGCTTTCTGATGGCATGGGCGCAGGCGCCTACCTATCCAGACAATCCTTATCATGCAGCTTTTCAGGCTGCCTATGCCACTCATCCCCGAATCCCGCGTGGAGCTCTGGAAGCGATTGCCTATACGCAGAGCCGCTTTTTTCCAATAGAACCCGATCCACACGCCCACATGCCGCAACCATGGGGACTTTTCGGTTGGATAGAAAATGGTCAAGGACACTTCCGAGAAAACTTTCGGCTGATTGTCTCCCTCTCTGGCATTTCAGCCGATACTCTCAAAGTTTCCCCTGTCCATCAAGTACAAGCCATGGCGCGGGCATACGAGAAACGCATGAAAGCCCGTCGTCTCTCCCCTGACGATCATCGCGGGCAAGCAGCAGTATTTGTAGATATAAGTTACATTCCCCTGTGGGACACCAGCGCTCTAAGGATTGAACTGCAAGGATTGTATCGTTTTCTCACTGACTCTGTGGCAGCCAGGAAATATGGCTTCACGCCATGGAATGTCTCTCCTGCGGAGGTTCCTCTGCCGATTCCCACGAGGCCACAACGGGTCCCCATGCGTCAGGACATATTCTCTCGGTAGAATGGGGGACTCACCTTCCCCTTATGCTGTGATGATTTTCCTTCCAAAAAGGTATATTTGCGGCATGCAGTATGTCTGGCTTATTGGGCTTGTAACCTATCTCCTTTGGGCGCAGGCCCCCCGGTACCCGGATAATCCCTATCAGGACTTATTTGAAGCGGTTTATGAGCAGCATCCGATGATACCACGGGGAGCGTTGGAGGCAGTGGCTTATACCCAGAGTCGGTTTTACCCTCTGGTGCCCCAGCCCGCCTGTACAGGCATTCCCCAAGGATGGGGACTTTTCGGTTGGATAGAAGATGGTAAAGGCTACTTCCGTAATAACCTCCTCACCATAGCGGAACTGTCCGGCTTTTCCCTCACAGAACTTAAGCTCTCGCCAGCTCTACAAATAGAGGCTCTTGCCCGGGCTTACGAAGCTTGCATGGCTATCCGCGGCGTATCTTCCGCTGACCTCAAGGCTCATGCTCAGATTTTCCTGGACCTGAGTTATCTTCCTCTTCTCCCCGATCCGGTAAATGACTTTGCCCGTCAGAGTGAGCTTTTTGAAATATACCGTTTCCTTACCAGTTCCGAAGCTGCCCATAAGTACCGGTTTTCTCCATGGAAGGTGAGTCTCGTAGAACTTTTCGGTGAGAACTATCCAGTCCTCTCCGCTACGCAGGTTTTCATCACCGAAGATGAGATCCACACAAAAGAAGGGCACACTTATCGTAATACCAACAATACTGACTACCCTGGAGCTATCTGGGACCCCGCTGCCAGCTGCAACTACAACTCGCGTCCTTCGGGTGCTTCCATCACGCATGTAACGGTCCATACGATCCAAGGCACTTATGCTGGCTGCATTTCCTGGTTCAAAAACTGTCAAGCGCAGGCGTCAGCTCACTATGTGCTGCGCTCATCCGATGGGCAGATTACACAGATGGTGCGAGAAGCTGATCGCGCCTGGCACGTCGGAACTGAGAATAGCTATACTATCGGACTGGAACATGAGGGTTATATCAACAATCCGAGCTGGTATACAGTCCCCATGTATCTGTCTTCTGCGGCGCTGGTACGGGATATCTGTCAGCGCCAAAATATTCCTCGTACCTCGGTGTGGTTTGGTGATGCCTGCTCTGGCAGTACTTCTCAGTGCTTAGTCAAGTCTTGCATTCGCATCAAAGGACACCAGCAATATCCTAATCAGACCCATACCGACCCAGGTCCACACTGGAACTGGAACTATTATTATCAGCTCATTGCCGGTCCGACTTATACAGTCAATCAAACCTTCACCGCTCCATCTGGTACAGTATATGACCCGGGCGGACCATCGGGCGACTATTCAAATAATCAACGCTACTTGATTCGTATAGCCCCGCCGGGAGCGACCAGTATTACGCTGACTTTCCAGCAGTTCAACTTAGAAAATAACTTTTCTTCCAGTACGAAAGGCGGGGACTATCTATACATCTACGATGGAGACACGACGACCGCTCCGTTACTTCGCCGGCTCACGGGGACGACCCTGCCGAATCCCATTACCAGCAGCGGGGGGGTGGTGCTGCTGGAGCTCCGAACCGACTGTTCCAATCCTATGGCAGGCTGGCAGCTTACCTACAACGCTACCTTCACCAGCGGCGGAGGAAGTGATAATACACCCCCCACCACCAGTATCGGTACTGTCCCCGACTGGGTCACAGCAAGCTTTCCCCTCACCTTCCAAGATGAAGATGATGGCGGGCGGCAGGTAGAAAAAGCCTTCTACTTGGTGATGTATGACAGTGGCGGCGACTGGCGTTCCAATCCAGAGCGAGGCTTCTTTAGCGATAACTTCATGGGGCCTGCTCTCCATCCAGACTGGACACCCGTCGTCGGTAACTGGCTCATTTTGGATCCGGGAAATGGAGACCCCGTTCTCCGACAGGACGATGAAAGCTCTTCCAATGCCAGCAACACTAACCTCTATGCTTACCTAAAGC
>CAZZMF010000056.1:0-6912 GCA_964655255.1 uncultured Sphingobacteriaceae bacterium | reverse complement strand
GTAAAAGCTTCTCTGTGGCGCCGTACCCACTGCACATAATGCCGCACCGCTGCCATGCCGACGACTCCCAGATTGTAAGTGAAGCGATTCACGTAGAGGTCAATATGCGCCTGCTGGACGGTGGGATCCATTTCCTGGGCATATTCACTGATATAGGGGGCAAGGTCGGGGATAGTACCTTTTTGGGCAAGGTATAGGCTGCGGCGCAGCGCACGGATGAGAGGTCGCCGGGGCACCTTCGGGCTCACCGCCACACCGCCAAGGGGGATCGGATACCCAGTCCTTTCAGTCCAATAGGCCCCCAAATCCTGCAAACATACCAGCCCCCACTGCGCATAGGTAAAACGGCTCTCATGAATGATCACCGCTGCATCTATCTCCCCTTGAGCGGTGGCTGGCATGAGGCGATCGTAGCGCATTTGTACGAGGTTTTGGGCTTCTGGAAGGAAAAAGCGCAGGAGGCTATGAGCCGTCGTATGCCAGCCGGGAATGCCGATGCGTGCCGTACGAAGCGCTTCGCGAGAAAGAGGTTGGCGAGCCACAAGGAGTGGCCCTACACCATACCCCAAAGCCGCCCCAACAGGAAGAAGGCGATATTGCCCCTTGGGAAGCAAGGCATACTGCAGAAAAGATAGCTTGACGATGTCGGCGCTGCCCTGGGCAGCTATTTGATTCAGCGCTTGAATGTCCTCGTAGATAAAGTCCAACGCAAAGGGCACCCGCACTTTTCCCAAAGCAAGCGCGCCCCATAAAAAGGTATCATTTGGACAGGGGCTGATAGCTACTGTAAAGCGCCGCTTCATCAAAAAAGACTCACTACTCGACGCACGACTTGGTCTACAAGTTGGGCTGGTCCATCCTCACGCCCATGAAGTTCATCCATGGAAATGGCAAGCTTGGGACCGCGATTATAACTCTCATACCAAGCTTCGTACGCTTGGTTGAGCTTGCGGATGTATTCCAAGCTGATATTCTCTTCGTAGGGACGCCCTCGCGAGAGGATTTGGTCTACCAGCGTCGGCACCGAAGCCCGCAGATATACGAGTAAGTCAGGCGGACGCACCAAGGAAGCGATTTTTTCAAAAAGTGCCCGATACACTTCGTATTCTCGTTTAGGCAATATGTCCATCTCTCGCAAAACTGGGGCAAAAACTTCTGCATCTTCATATAAGGTGCGGTCTTGAACGTAGTCTTTCCCGCTGCGTTGGATTGCCAGGGTGGTCTCTAACCGCTTATTGAGCAGGTATATTTGCAGCGGGAAAGCCCAGCGCACCATGTCCTGATAAAAGTCCATGAGAAAGGGATTATCCCGGTCATCCTCGTATGCTGCTTCATAGCGAAGCGCCTGACTGAGGATGTAAGTGGCGTAGGTTTTTCCAGAACCGATATTACCCGCCAGCGCGATATGCATCACCACTGAGCGATTGGGGTGAGGCAGCCACGCACTTTCTGCCCCACTTGGACTCGGACTTGGACAGTGGTCGGGAGGAGCACATCCACCCGAGAACCAAACTTGATGAAACCGATTTCTTCTCCTGTACGAAGGCGGCTTCCTTCACGGGGATAAGTGGAGATGCGACGCGCTAAGACGCCCGCTATTTGCCGAAGGGCATATTGACGAGAGGTGGGAGGGTCGGTCACAGCAAGGAAGGTTTGTTCATTCAGCAGGGAAGCTTTGGGGTGCCAAGCGACCTTGTAAGCCCCAGGCATGTGTTCGCGCATTTGAAGGATGCCTTCGGCGGGCGCCCAGTTGACATGCACATTCAGCGGCGACATGAAGATGCTAATCTGGAGCATTTCGGTGTGAAAGTACTTCGGCTCAAAGGTACGCTGCACCTCCACGACGCGCCCATCACATGGCGCATATATCATTCCTGCCTCTGCCGGACATTGACGACGCGGATAGCGAAAAAAGTTGAGAAGCAGAGCTGTCCAGATCGTCCATGCTACACCCACGGACAAAGCTACCCACCAGGGAGGCTTAGTCCATAGCAGCCCTATCCCTATCAGGACACCCACGAGTAAAGTACCCCCGATCCACCAGCGCCCTTCCGGATGAAAGCGTATCAGAGCCATGTCTGTATCCCTTCGGAGCAGTTGCGGCAAATATCTATACTTTCTCGCGCTTGAAAAACTCGTCGGCGAAAGGCTTCTGCGCGTTCATTATGCCAGACTTCGGGAAAAGGCGCCTCATCCAGCTTTCCAAAGGCATGCTCGGCATTTTTGTCAAAACAGCAAGGGAGAAGACGCCCATCCCAAGTGACTTCTGCAGCCCGCCATAAGCGCCAGCAGCGATTGGGTACCTTGCCCCGCAAACGAATCTCCCCATCCTCTGCGCGCTCATACCGACTGCCTGTCTCAGGTATCCATGCTTCGTACGCTTCAGGTGTGAGGTCTAAGATCTGAGCGGTTTTGATGCGAGCGTAGTCTGCACCAATCTGATGCGCCCACTTCCGAAAATCTGGTATCTCAGCGAGATTATGCCGAAAAGCAATAAACTGTAGCTCTACTAAGGGAAAGTGGCTGCGCATCGCCCGCCGAAGGCGCAGAAGCCGCTCTACCCCTGCCTGCACCGTCGCCAAATCGCCTTCCACACGATACCGGGCATAGTTCTCTTGCGTCATGCCATCTATAGAGATGCGCAGATGAGTCAGCCCCGCCGCAATGAGTTCATAGCATTTCTCCTCAGAGAGAAAGTGCCCATTTGTACTGAGCGAAGAAAGCAGGCGATAGCGTGAGACAGCAAGAATGAGACGCCCAATCTCAGGATGAAGGAGCGGCTCTCCCTGAAAGTAAAATAACACGCCCCATAAATAAGGGTGGAGCTCTGTGAGGATATCTTCCAAGAGTTGGGGGTCTAAGCGTCCTGTGGGTCGGGTAAAAGCCCGCAGCCCCGAGATACACTGTGGACAGCGGAGATTACAGGCGGTGGTAGGTTCTATCCCCAGAAAAAGCGGATAGCGGGGCGGACGCCACGCCAGCCCCCACCGTGCCGCCAGATAACTACTACCCACGACCAGCCCATGCCATGCACGCCGCAGAGTCAGCATACTCAATCCAGCCCGTAAGCCGCCAACCAGCCACCGCCAACTCATTTATTCAAACCTACATGAAAGCTTGGGAAAACGCTAAGCTCTGCATTTACTTTCCTTGTATGCTCCGCAGACTCTGGGTATAAAGTACTGGCGCGCATAGGGTTGTCTGAGGGGGTGCGGCGGCGCCGAAGGCGCCGCCGCACCCGAAAACATACACACAGCACTGATACAAAAGCATGACGACGCCCTTCAAAATGCCTCATCCGCGCATCACCAACTATATCGCACCGTCAAACTCGCCATGCGCCCCATGATGGGACCCCAGATAAGCGACGCATCAAAGTCCGGAGAGAAAGGTCTATCCGCAGCCAGCACAGGTTGCGCTTGCCGAAAGTCGTTGATATTCTCTCCAGCGAGCTGGATCTCCCACTGGTCTATGCGGTGGGTGATTTGGAGGGTGAGGGTCGCATACGCAGGTGAATAGCTTGGCAGGCGATAAGGCTCACTCTTAGCAGCCGTAGAAGGAATGCGCTGCCGACTATACGCCGATATGATGGCATCGGCTTGCCAGCGACGAGAAAGGGTCAGCCATGTGAGCCAAAGTACCCCCCGATGTTGCGGAAGCAACGGTCTGAAAAATCGTCCTTCTGGAAGCTGCCACCATATATCTTGAAGCTTGTACCCCAGCGTGATCCGCAGCATGTCGGGCAGTTCGTATTGTACCTCGGCGTACAGACTTTGATACAGAGCACTTTTTTCGCCAGAAAAAACTGATACGAGCCACGGGCGCTCTATATCCCATAGAAGCGGATGCTGAATATGCGCACGCACCCCGTCTATGGATAGGCGAAGTATGCCCTCTTTCACCATGTAACTATGATGCCAGAAAAACCCGTAGCTCCAGGCGTATTCTACGGGGGGCCACTGACCAAAGTGAAGGCGCCAGAAGCGCATGCTCATAAGAAAAGGGAGCGTCTCGGGAAGGGGGTCGGGCACGCGCCACGAACGCCCCCCGGAAATCCGAATAGCTCCTCGTTCAGCATACTGCCAGTGTAAGTGAAGGCGTGGTACGGCTTGCCAGCCCCAGTACGAATGCCAGTCTATTCGCCCGCCTATCACTGCTGAAAAGGTCGGCGTGGGCATGAGGGTCATCTCCCCAAACGCCCCCCCGATTATCTCTATGCGCCGCCAGCTCGTGTCGTACCCATGCCATGTGCTCAAAGACTCCGCATAATGCGCTACTCTGAGCGTAGGACCGATTTGCAGCATCCAACGGGTATCCCCGAGAGGCTGCCGATAGATAAGTTGTGCCCAGCCTAAGGGTTGTTTTGCGGCGTACCGATTGAAACCTGCTTGAAGGGCTTGGGAAAAGTAGCGCCCTTGCATCAAGAGGCTCAGCGCGCGCCCGCCTGTGAAGGTCCATCCCCGCCGCAGCGAACTTTGTACAAGTCCAAGATGCTGGTAGCTGCCCCAAGCTCGCAGAGCAGCAATATCCGACGGCTCACGGTATCGCACTTCGCCGCCCCAGCGGTAGTCATATAGCCCCTCCACATCTACTTCTACCATATCGCCACTCGTATCCCGCCGCAGGTGACGCGCCAAGGCATGCCCATGTCTAAAAAGCGGTATGTCCAGAAAGCCGTCGCCATTATGGTCCTGCAAGGCATAAGACTGGAAAGGCGTCCAGCCCAAGTTGCTCAGGAGGAGAAAGCGCCGGCGCTCATCCACAGCCCCTTCAGAACGGCTCGCAAGGAAAAACTCCCCCGTACTCCGAGCAAAAGCTTCCACACTATGCAGAATCTCCGGCAAGTCAGGCGACAGATATTGCACTTGGATCTGTCCCGCTGCTCCCTCGTGCCCGCTGACCACGCTACCGATGCCCTTAGCGATGGCGATGCTTTGTACCCATAGCGCGGGCAGAAACTGTACCGCCCAGGGACGATATAATCCAATAGCGAGAGGTTTGTTTTCATACAAAACTGGGCTATGCACTGGCTCAAAGCCCAGCAAACGTAACTGCCTCACCCCCAAAGCGCCGTCCGAAATAGTCGCATCTACCAGAGCGGTCCCTTCAAAAGCTTCTGAGAGATTACAGCAGGGCGCCGCGGTGATGGTTTGTCGTCCCCATAAGACGGTAGCTTGGGGCTCCAATCGTTGAATCCCTTCATGCTGGGCAGTAATAGTTTGGGTATGCAGTTCCACAGTCGGGGCGATGTCCCAGCGAAGCGCCTGCGCAGGAAGGGAATCCACCCGCAGGCTATCACTGGTGCCTTCTGCTCGCAGCCAAGCAGGATACCGCTCTGGCGCCGCTATGACGAAGCGCCCCGCCGTATCCGACACAGTCCCGATGGCGGTGCCATTCCACCACACCTTTACTCCAACTGCAGGTGCCCCCCCTTGCAAAAGTACCCCTACAACTTGCAGCCAAATGCCCACCTGTGCTAACCTATACCTTTTCCCCTACCCGACGCTTATACACTGGCACGCTGGAACAGGCTTCACCATAGAAAACCAGCTGCGCTATGGGCATGACCCGTCGGAAAAACTCCGTCATTACCCGCTCAGAAATAGAAGCGCAGCCCCTGAGCAGAAGCCTTTTGTCCCGAAAAGCCTCAAGATCAAGGCGTTCCAACAAAGTAAGCCGATAAAGGTCCCGTACTTCTTCTGCAGTGCCAACCCCATAATACACCGCATGCGGCGCAAGGTACATTCCTACAAGCAGGTATGCCCACGGCGGTACTATGGCGTCCGTGCTGACGAAAATAGCAACGAATTTGCCCGCATAAGCGGACCAATCATGCGTTTTTAGTAGAGCTCGGAAAGTTTTCTCCCGTAGAAGAAGCCCTTCTTCCAAAAACTGGGCTATATCCAGTGCCATTATGGGAGGGACTGGAAGGAGCTTCTCCAGATCAATAGTAACGAGCCCCGCTGCTTCTACTTTATTGACCGGGGCTTCCATAGGGCGGGCAGTCGGACTCGAACCGACGACCTTCTGAGCCACAGTCAGACGCTCTAACCACCTGAGCTATGCCCGCCGTTCGGTGCAAAGGTATAAAGTTGCGGTCAATCAGCGACGGCGTTTGCTTTTCTCGGAAAGGGCAAGGATGAGCAGCCGCACAAAAATCATATAGAAAATCACATACAACAGGATCGCCGCCGCAACGGCAAGCCGAAAAAGGGCGCCTTTGGAGAGCTCCTCTTCGGTGGGCATGGGAAGCTTCATCAGCAGCTGATGCGCATATACGGCGACGATAAGCCACATGACCAAGCCGCCGTAGGTCCATGCCCACTCTATCCATTCGCTGCGCAAAATCACATTTATCCCCGCCATTATCGTAAGCATGATGAGGATACTAAAAATCATTCCCCCCCAACGCGTAAGGTCTATACCGATGACGCTCGCCAGTAAGCCTGTCGCCGTGAAAACCAACCCAGTCAGCAAAAATACCTTCATCGTGAGCGCAAATCCCGCCACATAGAAAACTGGCGAAAGCAATAGCCCTCCAATCCCTGCAAAAGCCAGCCACGCCAGAAGAATAAGCGCCAGCGGTATGTGTAGCTTTTCTATCCAACCCAGAATGAGAAGCCCCAGCAAAAGCATCACAAGGATGATCCCGATACCCCCCACAAGCAAGACGAGGCCCCGTAAGTTCTCAGGCAGGCGTTCTAATAAGTTTAGTAGTGCAACGGGACCTTGGTCTCCTAAGAGCAGGTATATCCCTGCGGCTATGAGCCCGCTGAGCGCTATGCTCAAGCCTCCCAAAGCGTAAGTCCAACGCAGAAAAGTCCGTCGTAAGGCGGCTTCTGGTAAGGCTACGGAGCCATTCATGCGCCAAATATAATGCTGCGGGGTTGTATACAGTTTTGAGTCTTTCAG
>CAZZMF010000055.1:0-6945 GCA_964655255.1 uncultured Sphingobacteriaceae bacterium | reverse complement strand
GCGGCGCGGCTTACGAGAAGTTCCCCTCGCCCCAGACTGCGCCGGCTTTATTTTGGATACACATCCCTCAGAAAAGGTCATCGTCCAACTGCATCCCACTCCCCTTATCCGTATAGAACTGCGCCATGCCTAAAAGCCTTTTGGGTATCCGCGACCTTACGACAGCGGACATTTACCAGATATACGAACTGGCAGACCGCTTCTATGAAGTGCTTCAACAGCCCACCCGCAAAGCCCCAGCCTTGGCAGGGAAGACCGTGGCTCTCTTATTTTTTGAGAGCTCTACCCGAACGAAACTCTCCTTTGAACTTGCGGCTAAACGGCTCGGCGCCGATGTACTCCACTTCTCCGCTGCGGGCTCAAGCCTCTCTAAGGGGGAGACGCTCTTAGACACAGCGCTGAATATTTTGGCAATGGGAATAGATGCCATCGTCGTAAGGCATGCAGGCGTAGGAACGGCACACTTCTTAGCGGCGCATCTCCCCGTACCCGTCATCAACGGAGGCGACGGCACCAACGAACACCCCACCCAAGCGCTCTTAGATAGCTACACGCTCCTAAAGCACTTCGGGCGGTTGGAAGGGCTTACTCTGACCATAGTGGGCGACTTGTTTCATAGTCGTGTAGCGCTCTCTCACCTGCATTTAGCGCCTAAGGTAGGACTGCATTTGCGGTTATGCGCCCCCCCTACGCTGGTGCCACCGCTGTGGTATGAACTGGGCATACCCATTTACCATCAAGTAGAGAAAGCAGTCCAAGGCGCCGATGCGCTTTTAGTGCTGCGCATGCAGAAAGAACGGCAATATCAGCCCCCACTCGCCGACTGGACAGAATACGCCCGCTTCTACCAAGTAAGACCCGACCATCTCTCACCAGGGCAGGTCCTCCTCCATCCAGGCCCCATCAACTGGGGCGTAGAACTCCACCCTGACCTTATGCATAGTGCAGCCAGTCGGATCTTGGACCAGGTAACCCATGGCGTAGCGATACGCATGGCAGTATTGTATGCTCTCCTGCGGGGATGAGCCAGAAGCCTTTTCTCCTTTTCATCGGCGGACCTACTGGCGCCGGCAAAACCGCCTTGGCTATAGAACTTTACCTTCGCTACGGCTGGCCCATCATCAGCGCTGACTCCCGACAGATATATCGGTACCTGGACATCGGTACAAATAAACTACCCCAAGAACTGCAAGCGGCGGCTCCTCATTTCCTTCTGGACATTTGTCTCCCAGACGAAAGCTATAGTGCTGGGCGATTTGCCGAGGAAGCGGATAAACTGATCGCCCAGTGGAAAGTACCCGTAGTCCAAATAGTAGGAGGGACGGGCTTTTACATGCATGCGCTATTATATGGGCTGGATAGCGTTCCGTCTGTGCCCCCCGAAGTGCGTCAGCAGGTAGAGTCGTGGATCAAAACCGAAGGTTTGCCAGCCGTAAGCGAATGGCTCAAACAAACCGATCCCCTCACCGCCCAAAGGATAGACCTTAGCAATCCTCGGCGCGTTCAGCGCGCCGTAGAAGTTTTATGGGCAACGGGGCGCCCCTTGGCAAGCTTTTGGAGAGGGGCACGCCAACCCAGATACGCTGCCCTGCAGGTCGTTCTGAGCCTACCTAAGGACCTTTTAGATAAAGCGATCGCCGAGCGTACCCGCTGGCAAGTGGCTGCGGGATGGTTCGAAGAAACGCTCTATGTGCTGCAAAAAGGCTATACGCCAACAGCTCCAGGGCTTCAGACTTTAGGCTATAAAGAGTGCCTTGCCGTGATGAAAGGAGAGTTATCAGCGTCTCAGCTTTTGGAAGCTATCATTACTGCGAATCGCCATTATGCTCGTCGCCAGCTTACATGGTGGCGAGGTCATCCGCCCGATTTATGGTTAGAAGCCACAAGCCTCACTCATCGCCTCGCTCCTATCCTCACAGAAATAGAAAAGCGCCTCCACTCCATGCAGGAGTAGAAGCGCCGAGAGCTTTAGTTAGTGAAGCGTCCAAAGCGCGGATGATCGCGCACAAACTTGAATACAGGATTGCTCCCCAGCTCTTTGCGATATTCTGGGTTCAGACTAATCGCACGTTCCATGGCTTGCGCAGCTTTGTCGGGATACCCTTTGTAGGCGTAGAGAATGGCAAGATTGTAATGGGCTTCGGCAAGGTTAGGATCCAAGGAAGCTGCCTGGAGAAAATCGGCTTCGGCTTCCAAGAGACGCATGCCTTTCATAAGGGATACGCCACGATTATTATAGGCGATCGCCAGTCGTCCATCTTGGGAGATGACTTTGGTATTATCTGCAATAGCCCCTGAAAGCCAGCCCACATGATCCATGATGATAGCCCGATTGATGTACAGGGAACGGTCATTAGGAGTACGCGTGATAAGGTCATTATAGCGCTCTAATAGTTGCATTGCTTCTTCGCGGGAGATATCACTCACGCCTTGCGTGCGGTACGCCAACGCAGCAATGCTATAAGTAGGATTATTTTTATCTAAGCTGGCGGCGCTTTCTATGTCGCGAATAGCACTTTTCAGGTCATTCAAAGCAAAGTGATAAGTAGATCGCATCGCCAGTAAGTTAGCAGTGCGATTGCCGCGAGTGTCTATAAGGATGTTGAGGATATTGAGGTTTTGGCGAGCGTTGACGCCGGGACGGAAGCGACTGATAGTGAAGGTTTTGGTTGCGACATTATACAGTTCGGGAGCTAAGAGAGGGATAGGGGCATTATAGCGCTCCACGTACATCTTGTCTGGCTGATAGGTGAAGGTAAAGCTCACCAGCGCGTGGCGGCAGAAAGGCAACACCTTGTCTCGGATTTTGGGCCAGTATTTGAGCGCACGAAGTTGTTTCTCACGGTCATCTTCGTGAATAGGTTGGGCAGCGATGCGAAGTATCTCACTGCGCTCCTCCTCAGAAAAATCCGCCGTCTTGACAAGGATTTCAAAGCGTGCCCAGTCTTCACCCCGTCCGACCCCTTCTATCGGCAGCTCACGCCCCATCTTCTTCACAAAGTGCTCCTGCAAATCCTTAGCCACAGCTTCCATGCGCTTCTGAGAAAGGTCCTGATTGAGTTGTAAGCGTCCGTCCGGAGAAGCATATCCCTCTATCTTGATGGACTGAACGAGATAGCCCATTTGCTCGTACTTGGCTACGTATTGGAGGATAGCATCGGAAAGCTCTTTGCGGTTGAACTTGGCTGACATGATGGGGAAAATCAAGTCCAGCGTTCCCTCAAAGCCCTCATATCTGTACTGCTCATCTCGGATGGGGAGGTCAGGTAGCGCTGCCCGCATACCTGTGCGCACTTTTGCCCATGGCTGGGAAGTACAACAAGCAGGATCCGCTGGACCAAAAGGCTTATTGCGCGAGTCGCAATATACCTTCACAATCTTGCCTTTGTCCATTTTGACGATAGAAAAGTTGAGCGAGATTTGTTTGCCTTCCAGACGCTTACCACCCAGAGGTATTTTGTAAATGAAAAACGGCTGGGAGTTTGCCTTGTAATAACTCTCCGTAATCGTGAGCTCGCCGACTGTACCCTGCGGATCGGACTCCATGTTGGCAAGGTGGGATGGAGCGGCATAATCTACTCGTACAATAATCGCCACGCCTTTTTGAAGGTACTTACCATATTGGAGGTCATTAGCAAGGCGAAAGTACAGAGTATCATTCGCCTGGATGAACTGCCCTGGCTCTACGAAAGTCGGGTCAAACTGGCTATTGTCATATTCACTAACGGTTAGAGCTGCGGGGTCGTTATTTGCATCCAAGGTAGCTTGCACCTCTTTTTTGAAGCTACTGCAGGTATTTGTGTATTTTTTTCCGCCGTACCTCGTCTTATTGATAAGGTCCTTAGGACCACAAGCCACGCTAAGCACGGTGGCGAGGCTAAGGTAGATTAGTATTTTGTAGCGCATACGGGTGTGTTTGGGGCAAAAGTACATGATTTGCTATAAACGCTCTATCAGTGTTGCGATGCCCATTCCTCCCCCGACGCAAAGTGTAGCTACGCCATAGTGGAGATTTTGCCGTTCCAGCTCATCCAAGAGGATGCCTATCAGCATAGCGCCTGTCGCGCCGAGGGGATGCCCCATGGCAATAGCTCCTCCATTTACATTAATCTTATCCAGAGGCAGCCCTAACTCCTCCGCAAAACGCAAGGGTACAACGGCAAAGGCTTCATTTACTTCATACAAGTCGATCTGGTCAGGGGTCATGCCAGCCCGAGAAAGAGCTTTACGAGTAGCCGGGGCAGGTCCTAAAAGCATGATGGTGGGCTCTGTGCCTGTCACAGCCCAACTCACGATACGCGCCCGAGGGCGCAGCCCGTACTTTTTGTGCAGGTCTTCTGTGCCTAATAGCACCAGCGCCGCCCCATCCACAATCGCCGAAGAGTTTCCGGCATGATGCACATGATGAATCGCCTCCAACTGGGGATACTTCTGCAGAGCGACAGCGTCAAAGCCAAACTCTTGCCCTATATGAGCAAAAGACGGTTGCAAGCTCGCAAGCTTCTCTAAGGTAGTGTCTGGGCGAATGTTTTCATCCTTATCTAATATCACTTGTCCGATTTCATCTCGCACGGGGATGAGGCTTTTAGAGAAATAGCCTGCTTGGGTAGCATGGGCGGCTCGCTGGTGTGAGCGCAGCGCAAAGCGATCCAGCGTCTCCCTATCGTATCCGTATAGGGTAGCGATAAGGTCAGCGGAAATGCCCTGCGGCACATAATGTCCCGGAAAAGCCACTGCTGGATCCGCATACCAAGCCCCCCCATCGGAGCCCATCGGCACGCGACTCATGGATTCTACGCCGCCGGCAAGAAAAGCTTCTCCCACGCCTGCCCGTAAATAGGCAGCCGCCTGATTCACCGCCTCTAAGCCTGACGCACAAAACCGATTGAGAGTAACGCCAGCCACCGTATCGGGTAGCCCTGCCGCCTGCCCCGCTATTTTGGCAATGTTAGAACCCTGCTCATCTATCTGCGTAACGCAACCAAGAATGATGTCTTCTATCGCTTCTGGCGGTAAGCTGGGGTGCCTTTCCAGCATCGCCAAGATAAGCTGTCGTAAAAGCTCTACAGGACGGACAGGATGAAGCTTGCCGTCTTTTTTGCCGCGACCGCGAGGCGTACGAATCGCATCATATATATACGCCTCACGCATAATCACTACGATGAATACCCAGCCGTTTCATGCGGCTATGGAGAGCGGTTCGTTGAACTCCTAACGCTTCGGCTGTACGAGAGACATTGAAGCCATGCTTGCGCAGATGGTACAAAAGATACTCACGCTCCATTTGCTCTAAAAAGCTGTCTATATTAGGCGTATCCATTAGCGTAGATAAAGAAGAGACGGCTTCGCTGGGTGCAGATACCGCAAATACATAGCGTTGTACATCGGAGGGCGTGATGACTTTGTCGGCAAAAATAGCCAAACGCTCCACGGCATTACGCAGCTCGCGGACATTTCCATGCCAGTCATATAGCGTAAGCTCATGAAGAGCCGCCGGTGTAAAGGACTTTGGGGGCATATTATAATCTGATACGATCTCTTTGAGGAATGCCTCGGCTAAAATAGGGATATCCTCTCGACGCTCCCGTAGCGGCGGGATTTCAATCACTACCACACTTAGCCGATGATACAAATCCTCGCGAAAGCGCCCAGCAGCTATCTCTTGGGGCAAGTTTTTATTAGTGGCGGCGATAAGGCGCACGTTGACGGTGATGTCTTTTTCGCCGCCTACGCGTCGGAGTTTACCTTCTTCTATGACGCGCAGGACTTTGGCTTGGGCAGGCAGCGCCATGTCCCCTATCTCATCCAAAAAGAGAGTGCCGCCATGGGCTTCCTCAAAGCGACCTATATGCTGCTTGATAGCGTGGGTAAATGCCCCTTTCTCGTGCCCGAAAAGCTCACTTTCTATGAGTTCTGGGGGGATAGCGGCGCAGTTGACATCTACAAAGGGACCTTTGCTACGGGCGCTTTTGATATGGATCCAACGGGCGACGAGTTCTTTGCCACTGCCACTGGGTCCCGTGATCAATACACGCGTGTCCAGCGGCGCAATCCGATCTATCACTTCACGGATGCGCTGGATCGCTGGGGAAACCCCGAGGATCTCGCGCACCTTGAAGGCTTTTTGAGTAAGGGTTTTATTCTCGGAGACGAGTTTGCGCTTTTCGGCGGCATTACGGATAAGGATCTCCAAGCGCGGCAGGTCTAAGGGCTTCTCCATAAAGTCAAAAGCCCCCATCTTAGTGGCGACGACGGCGGTTTCTATGTTGGCATGCCCGGAGAGCATGATGAACTCCACTTCGGGTTTATGCTGGCGCGCCCACGCAAGGAGTTCCATGCCGTCTTTTCCAGGCATACGCACATCACACAGCACAATATCAAAGTCCGACCGTTCTAAAATCCGTTGCGCCTCAATCCCATCCCGCGCTACTTCTACCACATGGTCATCATACGAAAGTACTTCCGCCAGAGTGGCTCGGATCTCTGGATCATCATCTACTATCAGCAGCCGCGCCATTAGATTGTGAGGAGTTCTTGCTCTTTGGCTTCGGCAAGCTTGTCAATGTGAGCGATGTACTTATCGGTTAGCTTTTGGAGCTCCTCCTGACCTCTGCGAACGGTATCTTCGGGAATGCCGTTTTTGATGAGCTTGCGCAGCTCTTCTAAGATATCTCGCCGGATGTTGCGGATTGCCACCCGTCCATCTTCGGCGAGCTCTTTGACCTGTTTGACGAAACGCTTCCTTTGCTCCTCGGTAAGAGAAGGGAAGCTCACTCGGACGGCTTTGCCCTCTGTCGCCACAGACAGCCCCAAGTTAGCTTCGGCGATGGCTTTTTCTATGGCTTTGGTCATCTGCGGCTCAAAGGGCTGTACCAGCAGCGTGCGTGAATCTTGCACACTGAAGGTCGCCACATGCTTGATAGGGGTAAGTGTGCCATAATAATC
>CAZZMF010000054.1:0-6979 GCA_964655255.1 uncultured Sphingobacteriaceae bacterium | reverse complement strand
GGGTGGAAAGCTAAACGGATATTTGGGGAAAGTTTGCGGAGTCGTCAGCGAGATAGTCAGACGGTAGAGGTGAAGCTACGGTGTGCTGTGCTGAATCAGATGAGAGCGTTAGGTATGCCTGAATGTGTGAGGGTGTCATAGGAGGGGACATCGCAAGGGGGTAGGAAAAAATCCCTCCATCCTCCGCACACGGGATTTATGCAACAAAGCCATAATATCCTTCTCAAAGGCTCAAGTATATCGGCAAATAGTAAAATCACTCCAAAATAAGGAACCTATCACTTTGACTTATCTGCCGATCTTCGTCGGAAAATGACGAGTTGATCTTTATCCCAGATCTTTTCCCAGTAGGGACTATGTTCTAACGAGTCTATGTGGCAGGTAAGCTCAGCTGGAGTAAGAGGCCACGGACCAGGGTCATTGCGCAGAAGGGCGATGTATTCTGCTTTTCCAACCACTGGAAAGTGATAGTACTCAAGGCGGGCGGGAATGTGCGGTGCTAATCGGGAGGAGGCACTGACCCCAGCTTCCCGGGGAATAAGCTTCAACCCTTCGTGGATTTTTTCATAGTCGTACCCTTGTAGAGGATGATAATGCTCACACTGGTACCAGCGATGACGAGCAGAGTCATACCATTTGGAGTAACAGTGGTCGAGAAGAGAGAAGTTCATTAGGTGAGCACCCAGGGCACCGCCAATAAGAGCCACCCAAAACCGCCAGCTGCCACGCCAACGCTCCGCTGTCCAAAGAACGGCTATTGGTAGAATGGCGGCAAACTCCGTATTGTAGTGATATAGCGTACCCCATATGCTGTACCTATCTGGGAGGAGCTTATATAGATACACAGGTATCAGAAGAATCAGGAATATAGGCTGAAAAATGAAACTCCATCCTCCTGACCACAAGACCGCCCAGTGAAGTTCAGACTTTATACCGAAGGTTGCAAGATCAGGATGGGTTGACTCAAAGAGAAGGCTCCAAATGAGTTGAGGCTTAAGAAGTATTGTACGCAGTATTTTACCAATAGAAGGATCTGAAACGGTTTCCTTTCCCTGTAAAGCTGCCAAGGGATCCTCCGCAGCAAGGTATTCATAAGCTGAGAAAGCTGAGTGAAGTTGAGGACCTTTCTTGAAGAGAACGTAGGTGAGTGCAAACCATGCAGTTGTCAAACCGGCAAGCCAAAGAAGTAGTCGCTGCTTTTTCGAAGACTTATAGGCGAAAAGAAGCGATAAACTCAACCATATACCCCATAAGGCGAAGTTTTCCTTAGCACCTATGAATAAAAACCACGAAAGAAAGAGTAGCCATAGCTTTTGAGCTTCCAAGG
The DNA here is from genome assembly GCA_964655255.1 of uncultured Sphingobacteriaceae bacterium. Classification (GTDB taxonomy): domain Bacteria; phylum Bacteroidota; class Bacteroidia; order SpSt-205; family SpSt-205; genus SpSt-205. Next base: position 5,652 of record CAZZMF010000054.1, on the reverse strand, counting down.
CATAAAAAAACCACGGTAGCCACACGATTCCAGCTACTACCTCGTGCCAGTCCCAAGCCAGCAGGCTCGTTATGCCCCACATGCCGAAAAAATGCACCATCGTCCAATATCCTGCTTGCCACAAGCCTATTCTGTGTCGAGCGTAAGCAAAAAAGCCTATCGCCATAAACCCAATAGAGAGCCACTGATGTAAGAGAAGCCCCCATACACTCCCCGCCCAGTAAAAAGGCAAAGCTGTAAGTATTGATGGGGATATATGAGACTCTGTATAGATTATCCCATCAACCGGCTCATTCAGCAAGCCGATGCTTAACTTCCGAGGAATAAAGTATCCATTCAAATAGTTTTCAAAATACTGCATGAAAAATGCCAAATCATGAGCATATGAACGAAAGTTATAATGATTAGGAAACGATATCAGTGCAAAAATAACCATAAATATCACCCATGTCGTCCCTACGATCCACCATGCGTGGCGCGGCATGACGCAAAGGTATATCTCTAAGGGTGTGCGCTTTATATAGGCTTTTTACACGAATCTCGCTATGGAGGCTTTTTATGCGCCGACTTTGGCTGGTACCCATAAGCTTCTTTCGTTCGGTTAGGCATGACACACATGGGCTCCACTCCCAGCGCTTGACTATCTCCTACCAATTCTAACGCCCTTGCCCCCTAACTGCTTCATCTGAGAGAAAGAAACTCTCTACCCTCCCCCTGCTTACATCCCTTTCAGAAATGTGGTAAAGTGGCATATTCTTTTGCCTTTTGAGGGGGTGCGGCGGCGCCGAAGGCGCCGCCGCACCCAAAAGCACTTATCCAGCATTAGTACAAATGACCCTACCAGGTATGCCTGCTGCGGCTTGACTTACTGCACGCAGTCCCGAATACCTATCCAGCGGAAGCGTTTTACGATGAAGCTCACATCTGTGAAGGAGGCATTTCCCGCTGGATTGCCCCCCGTACCGTGAAAGTCCGAGAATGCTACGCTTTGATTGATGAAGACCTGTCCGCGGAAGTTGAAGCTCACAGGGACTGCGGCTTCAGCCAGTAGGCGGGTAGCTTGGCGCTTGAAGTCAGCATCGGTGGTATAAATGGCGCAGGAGAGCATACCTTTTTCTCGGGCTATTTGATACAGGATCTCTAAGCCCCGCTGGGCGCTTTCCACGGGGATGAAGAGCAGGCGCGGTCCGAAGTGCTCCACCCAAGTAAAGTCTGCTTCGGGGGTTGGGGCTTCAGCCACGACAGGGGTAAGGGTACGGGCATTAGCATATTGGGGATGGGTGTATGCTTGAGGGGAACGGCGCACCACTGGCGCCGCAGTCGCCAAGTTTTCTATTCGTTGAACCACTGCGTCATTTTGCAAGGCACCTAAAATAGCCGGTGCAGCTTTGGGATGGGAAGCTAAGTCTTCTATGGCTTTGGTGAGGGCAGCTGTGACCTCTTCATAAGAAAGATGCCCTTGCGTCGTACGAATGCCCTCCCGAGGAATATACACATTCTGAGGAGCAGTGCACATTTGCCCGCTGTACAGGCTCGCAGAAAAAGCCAGATTTTTCGCCACAGCATCCATGTCTTCCACGCTTTCTATCAGCACACCATTGACGCCGGCTTTTTCCAAGAAAGTGATTTTGTTAGGCAGTTTTTCCAGATAATCGCCAAACTCTGTACTGCCTGTGTAATCTATGATACGGATGAGGGGATGCTCGGCGAGGGTTTTAGTGATCGGTTCGGCGACGGTATCTGGGAGGAGCTGCACGATAGCAGGCGGCAAACCATATTCCTCCAGCACCTGCTGCAAAATCGCTATGACGACAGCAATAGGATAAATCGCTCGTGGGTGGGGCTTCATAAGCACAGGGCTACCGACAGCCAAGCTGGCGTAGAGACCGGGGAGAACATTCCACACTGGGAAAGTAGAGACGCCGATATGCAGGGAGAGCCCTTCCGGCTGCGGGATGAAGTACTTATCTACTATGGCTTGGACCTTGCCGAAGTCTCGTGTCCAACGCGCTTGGGATGGGATGTGGGACAGTTCTTGGAAAGCGACGGCGAGGGCTTCTACGGCGCGGTCGGCGGCATGGGGTCCCGAAGCTTGAAAAGCCATCATCCATGCTTGTCCGGTGGTGTGCATGGTTGCATGCGCCACCTCAAAAAAGTGCTTAGCGAAGCGCTCCACGGATTCCATCAGTAGCCCAAGCCGTTCAGTATAAGGGACCCATCGCCAGATGGACAAGGCTTCTTGGGCGTGATGGAGCGCTTCCGCGATATCTACCTGCGGATAAGAAATGCCCAGCGGTTCGCGGGTATAGGGGGACACCTCATCAGAGACGAGCCAACGGCGGGCAGGTTGGCGTAGTCGCTCAAAGGGACGGTTCAACTGAGCTTTGAAAGCGGCTTCCCCTTCTACAGGAGCGGCTTCTCCATAAGCTTTGGGGTCTTCTGGATAAGCATACCAATAAGTGCGTCGGTGCCAAGCGGCCAAGGCTTCCCGTAGGCGCGGCTCATGCTTTTGCCAGAGAGCCGCACGCCGCTCATCACTTAGATATAGGTTCATCTGGACAAAAGTAGCAGAAATCGTTCATTACTATCTTCGCCTTGATGTCCATAGAGCACTGGCAGGCGTGGCTATACAGCCGCCTGCGAGCCTACGAACAAAGCGGGAGAAAAGCCTTGCATCCGACGCTGGACTTCATGCGGCAATGGGATGCGCAGCTAAAACATCCCCATCGCGCTTATCCTATCATCCATATCGCTGGCACGAATGGCAAGGGCTCAACCTCGGCTTTTTTGGCTGCTATCCTCCAAGCAGCTGGCTATAGGGTAGGGCTACACACATCGCCGCACTTGTGGCGCTTCACTGAACGGATGCTGGTAAATGGACAAGAGCCTCCCGACGCTTGGGTAGAGGCTTTCCTCTCCCGTTGGCAAGCCACGATAGAAGCGCTCCAACTCAGTTTTTTTGAAGCGACGGTGGGAATGACTCTGGCACGCTTTGCCGATGCAGGGGTAGATATTGCCATAGTGGAAGTGGGGCTGGGAGGGCGGTGGGACGCTACAAATATCATCACCCCACTGTTATCGGTGATTACGCCGATTGGGTGGGATCATGTGGAGATTTTAGGACCAACCATAAAACACATCGCCGCCGAAAAAGCTGGCATCATCAAGCCCCATCGTCCAGTCATCCTTGCCCGTCAAACACATCCAGAAGTACTGCCTGTGGTGGAACAGGTAGCCCACGCGCAAGGCGCCACCCTTATTGATGCCACTCATTACCACCGCTTAGAAGCTTTGCATTGGGCGCCCTTGCCCGAAGGCTATCGTCGGATATTTTTGGACCGTCAAACAGGACAAACCTACGCTTCACCGCTTACAGGGGACTATCAGGCGATAAACTTAGAGACTGTCCTGACTGTGGTGGACTACCTACGAGCTCAAGGGTGGGATATTCCGGCTGAAGCGGTTCGGGAGGGAATAGAAACCGTGCATGAAAAGACCTGCCTTTATGGGCGCGGACAGTGGGTAATCCAAAAAAGGAAGGTCTTACTTTTTGATGTAGCACATAACCCTCACGGCTTTGCTGCCCTGCGGGAGCTTATCCGGCACGCGCCGGTGCCCCTGGAAAGTTTAGTGATAGGCTTCTCAGGAGAAAAAGATATTCCACGGTGTCTGGAAGCGTTGGGAGGATGGAGGGGGAGGATATTTTTTACTGCGGCGCGCAATTCCCGGGCTCTTGCACCTCAGCAGCTACAACGCACAGCCGCAAGCATCGGGTACTCAGGAGAAGCCCTTTTCCCCGTAGAAAGAGCGCTTTCTGCCGCTCTGGATAGCAGTCAGAGCGTGCTGGTCACCGGTAGCGTGTATCTCGTCGCCGAAGCCCTCTCAGCAGTCCGGGCACTTTCCGATCAGGAAAACACGCTCCGCACGTGAAGCCCACGGCTCTGCGATTTGAATAGTCTCTGGCGGAAGGCAAATGCCCTTTCGGCACTCTCGGCAGAAAAAGTGTGCATGGCTCGGCGATTCGCCTTCACACAAGACGTACACAGGCTCATGACCGGGCAAATAAACCCGATACACCATGCCTATCTTCTGGAGGGCGATGAGATTCCGATAGACGGTTACGCGGTCCAGTTGGGTCTCTTCCAAAATTTCAGCATGGGTACGAGGACCTTTCTCAAGGGCATCAATAATGCAGCGGCGCGGATGTGTGCAGCGCAGCCCCTCCGAGTGCAGTCGTCGTCTGAGTTTCGCTTTCATATCAGTTTCTGATGTGTAGTGGAAGTGTCACATCTAAATCAGTACTACCCCGTTCCAGTCCAAAGTTTTTGTCGGCGGCACTCATGTAGTGCCGAAGGAGAAACCGTACGGTCCCCTCGCGAATGGTATCTGGGCCTTGACGCCATGTGCCGCGCCCACCGACAGGGCGTCCAAGATCATCTACATCCTGCGGTTCTATGCTCGCTAATGCCTCCGGATCAGGGAAAAAGTACATCCGATGGGTGTTTTTCTGGTCGTTGAAGATGATACTGGACAAATCCTGAGGGGGATTGCCACTTTCATCTAAGACGCGGAGGGTGTAAGTGTAGGTCGTATTGGCTTTGGGACGGAGGGTGTCTATCGTCGCAGGGCGTCCCCCAGGACCGTCAGGGTCTTTGTAGCGTCCGCGAACGGTATCACTCCCTTGCACAAGAATCACCTCCACAGTCGTCACAGTGGCATGTCCCATGTCAGCAGTAGCATCTTTTTTCTCTCGCTTACACGCTATAAGGGCAAGGACGATGCCCCATCTCAGTACGAGAAGTCCGTTTCTCACGCCACAAAGTTACAAAAATAACCAGCTCACGAGTTTTCAGAGCGCGTTTAGCCAATTGCTCTAATGCCAACGGGTTTTATTTGCTGTTCCGTCGCGGGTGGATCCAAAGCAAAAAAGCATAGCGCAGCATTAGTATTTGTTTTGACGCACAAAATGTCCGAGTGGCTATATCCTACTGAATGGGGGCTCTACTGCGAACCAGGGGATTTTTTCATAGACCCTTGGCGTCCTGTGGCTCGGGCGGTGATTACGCATTCGCACAGCGACCATGCCCGCAGAGGATGTGCAGCCTATCTTACTGCTGAAGAAAATGTACCCTTACTGCGACATCGGTTAGGGGACATCGTAGTGGAGGGGTTGTCTTGGGGTGAGAAGCGAAAAATAGGCGAAGTGCAAGTGAGCTTCCATCCAGCAGGGCATATCCGGGGAGCAGCGCAGATCCGTCTGGACTACCGCGGAGAGAGCTGGGTGATCACCGGCGACTATAAGCGACACGCTGACCCGACGACCTTGACCTTTGAGCCTGTGCGAGCCCACGGCCTCATCTCTGAATGTACTTTTGGGCTGCCTATCTACCAGTGGACAGCACCTGAAAAGATCGTGGCAGATATTGCCGAGTGGTGGGCGACTTGCGCCGCCGAAGGAAAAAATGCCATCCTCTACGCTTATGCCCTTGGAAAGGCGCAACGGCTCCTGGCTCTTTTACCTGCCGTCGGACCAGTATATGTACATCACAGCATCGTCCCCATCAATCGCATATACGAAGAAGCAGGGGTAAAAATGCTACCTTGGCTGCCCGCCAGCGAATGGAATAAAGAAAAGGGCATCTTGCTCATAGC
>CAZZMF010000053.1:0-6985 GCA_964655255.1 uncultured Sphingobacteriaceae bacterium | reverse complement strand
GTCATAGATGGCGCTATTGCAGATTGCCCCCAGTGCTTGCCTTTTGTAGTGAATACGACTTTTTCCATGCTGAAATCCATAGAGCAGCCCCGTCTGCCCCCTTATCCCCCTATGCCCGCTGATGTCCAGCCTTTTCCGCGGCTTTTCCAGCAAGATACGCCCCATGCTTTTGCGCCGCGGTATAATGTCGTGGTCTTCATTTTAGAAAGTTTTTCGCAGGAGTACATAGACCAAGGCTATGCGCCTTTTTTGGCGGAGCTTCTACGCAAAGGCACTTATGTAAAGTGGGGCTTCGCTACCAATCCCCGTTCGGCAGAGGGCGTGCCCGCCATCCTCTCCGGCATGCCGACCTGGGGCGAAGAACCCCTTATTTTCACGCCATATGTAAGCCAGATTCAGTATAGTCTGGGCGATCTTCTAAGGCAGTGGGGGTATTATACGGCATTTTTCCACGGAGGCAATAATGGCACGATGCTCTTAGATAGCTATGCTCGTCAGGCGGGTTTCCGAGCTTACTTCGGGCGCAACGAATATCCCTATCCCAACCGCGACTATGACGGCACATGGGGCATCTGGGATGAGCCCTTCCTATCGTTTTGTGCGCAGCAGCTGGAACGGCTTCCTCAGCCTTTTGCAGCCGTGATATTCACGCTCTCCTCGCATCACCCCTACAAAGTACCCCCCTCCTACGAAAAGCGCTTCCCTGGAGGCGACCTTCCCATACACCGCTCTATTCAGTATGCGGACTGGGCACTGAGCCAGTTTTTCGCACAGGTGGAAACTACCGCTTGGGCAAAGCGCACGCTATTTGTCTTTACAGCCGACCACACGGGCCCCTCCAATGCGCCTTATCATCCCGTTCGCGTCTTTCATGTGCCTATCGGCTTTTATATCCCAGGACAGAAACTCCCACAACCAGATAGCTTGGGTAGCCACATAGATATCGTGCCAAGCATCTTAGAAGCTATAGGCTATCCCTATCCCGTTCCTGTATGGGGACGCAGTTTATGGAAGGCGGATAGCTTGCGGTGGGCACCCCAGAGGCCCTCGCCCTTTACCTTTCAAGCCGTAGGACACAAACATGTACTGATCTCAGCCGCGTGCCCATGGGCTCCCCAGGCAGAAAGATGGGAGGGTGTCCCGTGGCAAACCTTTCCCGATTCCACCTATCCCCTCTGGATAAAAGACTGGCAGGCTTACCTTGCTAGCTACGGACGCTGGCTCCAACATAGGGCTTCCTTCCGATAAGCCCAAAGCCCCGCATTTGCTTCTCTACTACAAAAAGCCCACGCCTCCCTACCTCTTATCTTTTCACCTCAAGCCGCACAAAGGGCACAATAATCTCCTCCAAGCTTATCCCGCCATGTTGGTAGGAATCGCGGTATAGGCGCACATATTCGTTGTAGTTTGTTGGATAAACAAGGAAGTGGTCTTCCAACGCAAAAAGATAGGTAGAGCTGGCGGTAGCGCGAGGCAGCAGAGCTTCTTCGGGTTTGCGGATGTGAAAGACGCCTTTTTCAGATTTGTCATAACTAAGGTTCCTTCCCTGCTTATAGCGAAGATTAGTGGTAGTTTCCCTATCGCCTAAGACGCGCACAGCACGCCGCACCTGTACAAAGCCATGGTCGGTCGTAATGAAGACCTGTGAAACATATTGTGGTAGAAGGCGAAGCACCTGATAAAAGGTTGAGGTTTCCAGCCATGCCCGCGTGGTCGCACGCAGAGCGGTGTCGTTAGCAGCAAGCTCCTTGAGAACGTTCATCTGCACTCGGGTATGCGCCATAAGGTCCAAAAAGTTGAAGATAAGCAGTACAATATCATTTTGCTTAAGCAGCTGGGGCAGTTGCTGGACGAGAGCTTTACCTTCCTCAGGACGCAGAACTTTTACATAGCCGACTTTGACGGGCATTTTGTAGCGATGGAGGAGGTCTTTGAAAAACTCTTCCTCAAAGAGGTTTTTGCCGCCCTCTTCGTCGTCATCAGCCCAGTAGCGTGGGAAGCGCTGCGCTATCTCTAAAGGGAAAAGCCCAGAGAAAAGGCTATTGCGGGCATATTGGGTCGCCGTCGGCAGAATGGAGAAGAAGAGATGTTCTTCCATCGTATGGTAAGAGGGCGCACAGAGCGCTTCTAAAATCTTCCACTGGTCGTAGCGCATCCCATCTACAAGCAAGAGTACGGTGGGTTCATTCTTGCGGGCACCTACATAAGGAAGGAAAAACTTCGGGAGAACATCAGGCGACAGGGTAGGACGCTGATTAGAGTTGACCCATTCCATGTAGTTGCTGGTGAAAAAGCGTCCAAACATCAGGTTGGCTTCTGCCTTTTGCCCCTCCAAGATCTCCCGCAGTTCGGTCATGTCGGTCTTTTCCAGCGCCATGTCCCAGTGGACGAGGTCTTTGTATACTTGCCACCATTCTTCCAGGGAGGGACCGAAAGCGATTTGCGTACTGAGCCGCCGAAACTCCCGCTGGTAATCTATGGAGGCTTGCCGATGAAGGAGGCTTTCGCCAATAAGCAAGCGCTTGCAAGTGGAGAGAAGTTGTTGCGGTTTGATAGGCTTGATGAGAAAATCTGCAATATCTGTCCCGACAGCAGCTTCCATGAGCTTTTCGTCTTCATCCTTAGTGACCATAACGATGGGTAAGTGCGGATGCTGGCGCTTCACTTGTCGGGCCAGTTCAATCCCATCCATCCCCGGCATGTGCTCATCTACGATAAGCAGGTCAATAGGTTGCTGCCGTAGAAGTTCCAGCGTCTCACTCGGATGGCGTGAAGTCAGGACTTCAAAGCCCTTTTGCGTCAAATGAAGGACCTGCGGCTCCAAATGCTCAATCTCATCATCTACCCATAGGATGCGACTTCGCATGGTTCAAAGATAGCACTTTTGTACCTTTGGGAAAATGAATGCACCTGTGGTTGTTGCGTGGCTCCCGGAGCGGTGGGCTTCCCTGCAGCCCATCCTTCAAGCGGGCTTAGGGGAAGTGGAGGTTCGGGTATTTGCGCAAATAAGTGCAGCGCAGTCGTTCATCGAGAAAGCGATCTTAGAAGGGATTGAGCTTTTTTTACTGGTAGCCCCGCTTCCAGAGGGCAAGGTATTCCTCAGTGAAGCGTTGTACCGTTGGCCCCTCGCTTATGGGCTAGCCCTTACCGAAGACCCCAATCTAATAGAAGCCAAAACACCTTATCTGACTGTCTATCTGAATAGCGAACCCCGTGTGCTCTATCCGTATCTACACGAACTGCGCAACCGATACTTAGAGCGGCGCGAAAGAGAGCGCCAGCAAAAAATCCTTACCGAACTGCATAGAGTTTCCCTTTCTTTGACGGGTGAGGTTCGTTTAGAACGCCTTATCTTCAAACTGCTACGGATCGCTCTGGATAATAGTGGCGCTGACTCAGCTTTTCTCATCATTCCTCGGGAGGGAGAGCCCGAAAAGCTACAAGTCGTAGGGTATGCGCACCGCTCCGACCATGAACCCCAACCCTACCCTTCCCGCCCCGTAGAGGCAGAGGCTCGCCTTTTCCCACCGCTTATTTATCACGTGGCCCGCACTCGCGAAAATATCCTGCTCTCCGAGCAGCACTCAGATAACCTACTTCGCCAGCACCCAGACTGGGAGCGTCTCCGCATCCAAGCTGTACTCTGTCTGCCCTTGGTATATCAAGGTCGTCTAATCGGCATCGTATATATGCATGAGCCGAGCCCTGAGATCATGACGCAGCCAGAGCGCATGGAATTTTTGAAGCTCTTTACAGCCCCAGCCGCCGTCGCCCTCCAAAACGCCCAACTGTATGCAGAAATGGAGGCTCGCGTGCGAGAACGCACCGAAGAGGTGATTCGTCAAAAGGAAGAGATTGAGCGCCAGAGCATCCTCCTCAAGCAGCAAAATGAAGACATCCTCGCCAGCTTGCGTTACGCAGAACGGGTACAGCGAGCGATCTTCCCCTCTTGGACCGAGCTTCAGAAGGTGCTTCCCGAAAGCTTTCTCTTTTACCAACCGAGAGAGATCGTTGGGGGTGATTTTTACTGGTTTGCCCAGCGCTTGAGTAAGGTCATCGTCGCCGCAGGGGATTGTACTGGACACGGCATCCCCGGGGCTTTTATGACCATCATCGCCAACACCCTCCTCAAACAAATCGTTGAACTGGAAGGCGTCTTCAAGCCCTCTGAGATTCTTTATCTCCTCAATCTACGCATGCGCGCGGCGCTCCAACACGAAGAAGAGATGTACCAGCGCTTCCGAGAGGGCATGGAACTGGCAGTGGTACAGTTAGATGTAAAGCGCCGTAAGCTACTTTATGCAGGGGCGGGGCGCCCGCTCTACCTCGTCCAACAAAAACATGGCAGAGAAATCCGTCCAGACCGAATCACTATTGGTGCACCTTACGAAGGGGAGGCGCCAGAGTTTTCTTCTCATGCCTTAGACTTGCAGCCAGGGGACATGCTATACCTTTTCTCCGATGGGCTGGCTGACCAATTCAACGCCGAGGGCAAAAAATATCAACTGCGCCGCATGTACGAGTTTTTAGAACTCATCGCTGACCAGCCTGTACGCCAACAAGCTCTTTTATTGGAAGCAGAACTGCAGCGATGGAAGAGTGGGGTGCGGCAAACAGACGATATCTTGGTATTAGGGATTCGGATCGTCTAAAAGAACATCCCGCAGACGTAGGATTGTGCTTCCTTTTGCAGAGAGGCGCGGCGTGACGACCAGCGAAAGCGACTGCCCCACGCAATGCCGCAGAAACTGCCACAGGCGCTCCGTATTCGTATCTTCTGCCCATGCATCATATAGAGCAGCACTACCGTGAGCAAAATACCAGCGTCCATTCTCTGGATAAAAAGTAAGACCTTTTAGGAGAAATCGCGGCGCTTCATTATGCGGACCGATAGGCTCAAAGCGTTCACTCCACTGCGCCAGTTGGTCTTTTTTGAGTTCGTCGGGGGTAATGATAGCATCTATGACGCCTTTTGGCACTAAGTTCTCTCCATATGCAGCGCAGCCAGCCTGAAAAGCCCGGGTGAAGGCGCCCAAGTCCTGTCGACGGATGGAGAGCCCAGCGGCTTTGTCATGCCCACCGAAGCGTATCACAAAGGGCTTGCAGCAACTACTAAGCACATGATAAAGCGGCACTTCTGCAGGGCTACGGGCAGAGCCGACCAGTATATCCCCCCTTCCCGTGAATACCACCGCCGGACGATAGAAACGCTCCACAAGCTTAGCAGCCACGAGCCCAATCACGCCTTTATTCCAATCGGGGCTGGCCACCACCAGCGCCGGAGGCGGTACCACGGCTCCCCCGACAAGACCAGAATACTCCCGCTCTAAAAGCATCAGCGCTTCCTGAAAAGCCATCTCCTGCAGCTTCTGGCGGTAAGCGTTGAGGTTCTCTATGTAAGTAGCGACTTTTTCCAGCTGCTTATCTCTTTGGCGGGCAAGGAGCAAGTACAGGCTATACCGAGGACTTTTGAGGCGTCCAGGGGCATTCAGCCGTGGGACTAACTGAAATACTACGGAGCGCGAACGAGTAATGCTACTGAGTGAAAGCCCAGCTTTTTCTGCGAGGGCAGATAGTCCCGGGCGCGGAGCAAGTTGTAAGTGTTTGAGCCCTAACTGTACAATCAGACGATTTTCACCAACAAGCGGCATGATGTCAGCAAGGATGCTGATAGCCGCCAAATCTATCCCCTCCCACTCTTCAGGCTTGCCATAAATGCCTCTATATGCCTGTAGGAGACGATAGGTAAGAGCGCCCGCAGAAGGATAAGGATTTGGATACTTGGAGTCGGGGCGTTGGGGATTGACAAAGGCGTCCGCCGGGGGAAGCTCATCGGTCTCTCCCACAACGTGATGGTCTATGACGATGGTCCTTATGCCAGCGGCCTTGAGACGCCGTAAGCGCAGTATGTCTTTCGTTCCACAATCCACAGCAATAAAGAGCCCCGCGCCTTTTGCTATGGCGTTATCAACGGCAAGGTCCGATACTCCATAGCCTTCTTTGAAGCGGTCAGGCAGGTGCAAAAAGAAGCTTTGGTGTCCAAGTGCTTGTAAAAAAGACCCTATCAAGGCTGCCGAAGTCGTCCCATCTACGTCGTAGTCCCCCACCACATAGATAAAATCGCCTCGCTCAATAGCTGCATGCAAAAGCTCCAACGCTTTATCCACTTCGTGAAGCAGATGTATATCGGGTAGATGGTCGGCATTAGGATGAAGGAACTGCTCCAGCGCTTCTCGGGTATAAACCTGGCGTCTATAAAGGGCGCGCTGAATGCTATCGGGAATATCCGTACCAAGCGAGAAACCTGCAGGCACCTGCGCAATCTCCCACTGGGAGAGGACGCCCCGATAGAAGGTCGTCATAGGCTTACAGTGCTCCCCGGCATAGTGAAACGAAAGCCTATGACGAGGACATCATCCGTCTGCTCCAAGTCGCCCTTCCACTCCTTGAAGCGCTGTTCTAATATAGCTCGCTGCTGAGCAATAGGTAGGGCATGAATCTCATCCAAGATTTCGTAGAAGCGGCTTTTGCCCATGCGACGCTTGATAGTGCTCTGTTGGTCTGCGTAGCCGTCCGAGAAAAGAAAAAACATATCGCCTGGTTGAGGGGTGAGTTTATGCCCTCTGAAGGGGGTATCTTTGAAGAGCTCTGGGTCGTCGGCTATGCTGCGCGGGGTGGGCGGCACTTCATGACGCTGTCCATTCCGGTAATAAATCAGAGGTCGGCGCGCCCCCGCCGCATGCAGTTCGCCAGTCTCCCTATCTATCTGGATGAGAATCATCTCTGCCCCATCCTGAATAACCTCATTTTGCGATTGTCCCCTGAGCTTTTCCCGAACCTGGACATCTACCATTTGAAGGATGCCCGCCACATCGGTAATTCCCATTTCATTCACAGCATAACTGAGGGCATTACTGACAAGCACACTCATAAAAGCCCCGGGTACACCGTGTCCTGTGCAGTCCACCACCGCTAAGTACATATA
>CAZZMF010000052.1:0-7139 GCA_964655255.1 uncultured Sphingobacteriaceae bacterium | reverse complement strand
TACATAGAGACCCAACTGTATGCAGAATGCGCACAAGCGGTAGTGTATGTAGGGAGGCCTTTTGATGAAAGTGTACTTCTCCAAGTGGGGACACCCCGAATAGTGCCAGCTACGCATCCCCTCGCAAGTCATACCGAAGCGACCTACGCCCAGCCGCAAGCCGTACCGATTATTCTCAGCGAGATAAAAGCCAATACTCCCTTTCTATCCACCGAGGAAGCCGTAGAGCAACTCATCTCCTACTTAGGCACGCTACTGTCCTGAGCCGCAGTTTCACTGAATCTCTATCTCAACCCGACGGTTATTTTGACGACCTTCTTCGGTGTCGTTTGTATCTATGGGGCGGCTTTCCCCATATCCGACATACGACAAGCGATCCGCAGCAATACCGCGTTGGATGAGATACTCATATACAGCTTTGGCACGGTTCTCAGAGAGTTTCTGGTTGTATTCCTCCGAACCTATACTATCGGTATGCCCGGCGATTCGGATACGCATCTTAGGGTTTTCTATCAGCACTTGATACAAGCGTTCCAATTCCGCTTTGGACTCTGGTCGTAAAGTCGCCTTATCAAAATCAAAAAAGATGTTGCGCAAGATGATCACGGTACCGGTTCTGAACTTCTCAAGTCCGATGTCCTTGCGTATTTCTCGGTAGCCTTGAGACTCTTCTACGACGAAGTTTTCGGAGTGAAAGGCATATCCTTCTGCGGTGACCGCGATGCCATAGTTGCGTCCAGCGGGGAGAGAAATGAGATACTTGCCAGTGGCGGCGTTAGAAGTGAGAACCGCAACCGTATCATTTTTGACATTGTCTATGATGGTGATGGTAGCTTCTAAGGGGGCTTTGGTCTGGGCATCGTAGATAACTCCTGTGACGAGGGTAAGGTTGGGACGGAAGAGGATCGGCGCTGGCTCGGAGGAAACTTCCAGCTTCTCTTCTTCTGGCTTTTGGGCGATGGGTGGCTCTTCTATTTTCAGGGTAGAAAAATCCACGAGATAGATGTCCTTTTCTCCATAGGAATCATCCCGTTCGCTGGCATAGTAGCCATGCAGACCATTGGCGGAGAGCACGAAGTATATCTCATCTCCTGGGGTATTGATAGGATAGCCGAGATTCACGGGAGGAGCCCAAGTGCTATCTGGGCGCATTTCGGTGCGGAATATGTCAAATCCACCCATGGAGTTGGGGCCGTTAGAGGAGTAGAAGAGGGTTTTTCCGTCTGGGTGGAGGTAGGGTCCATCTTCATCGTAGGGGGTATTGACAGGGGGACCGAGGTTGATGGGCTTACTCCATTTGCCGTTGGGGAGGCGGCGGCACATGTAAATATCGCGTCCCCCCATGCCTTCAGGGCGGTCTGAGACGAAAAATAGCGTCCTTTCATCTGCGGACAAGCATACAGAAGGCTCCCAGTATTTGGAGTTGATAGGGGAGCCCATGTTTTTCGGAGGGAGCCATTTTGTGCCGCGCAGACGACTGACAAAAATATCGCCTCCATTTTCGGAGTTGAAAAGGAAGAGGGTCTGCCCATCAGCCGAAAGCGCTATACAAGCATCATGGAGGGCAGTATTGAGGGGCGCGCCGACATTTCTAGGCGGAGACCATGTGCCATCTGGGCGTTTTTCGCTTACATAAATATCCTCGTAAGGCAGTCCATCAGAAGCTATTTTGCCGCCTGTGGAGCCCGCTCGCCGAGAAGTAAAATAGAGCACACTCTCATCTGCTGATATCACAGGAGCATAATCGGGTGCGGGGGAGTTCAAGGTGGGACCGAGATTGCGGATTTCTATTTTGAGGGGCTTCTCCATGTATTTCTCGGCATTTTTGAGATGCTGGAGGGTCACTTGGAGGCTTTTGTACATGGGGTCGGTGGGGCGCAGTTGGGCAAGGAGCCGTTCTACAAGAGGGCGTGCTCGAGCAGGTTGTCCCGTACGCTGAAGTGCATCCGCATAAGCGGAGATGAGCCGCGGCGTGAAGTTTACCCCCATACGTTCCGCTTTCTCAAAGTACTCTACCGCTTTACGATTTTGTCTTAGGCGCCAGCTGCAGTAGCCAGCATTCACCATGGCTTCGGCGCTGAGGGGATTGTACTGGAGAGCCATTTCATACTCTGCCAAAGCACCGTTGTAATCTTCTACCTGCATCAACTCTTCACCGCGGCGAAGGTGCTTATCAGCTTTTTGGGGCTGTGCTGATAACCATCCTACAATAATCGCTATCCAGAACCATCGCATGCTGCTAAGTTAGCAAGAGCTGTAAAAATACTTGCTTGCCTTCTCTTATCGCTCACTCGAAGTGTAGGTTGAGTGTAATCGTCTGCATGTGGAGAGAGCGGATCACATATCCAAACCGCGTCCCCGTGGGGTCATAGATATTTCGTACCCCCAGGGCGTAGGTGAGTTCTGGGGAGAGCTTGACTTTATCTAAGTATAAGTCCATCCCCACGCCTGCCACCCACTGAAAGTCTACTCTCTCCGTGCGGATGAGTTCGGGGTTATCTCGTACGCGTTTGTCGCTGGCGAGGTTGATGCCTACTTGTCCGCCGCCCAGGACATAGACACGGTACCCTTTGTAAAACTGCGACTTGTACTTGAGCAGCAAAGGGATGTACAAGTAGGAAGCTTCCAAGCGCCTTTTGAGTATGGTATCAGGTAGTTCAAAATAGATGTTGCGCTGCTGGAGGGAGACTGAGGGGATCATTCGCAGGTCAAAGTACTTGTGGAGCTTTTTATTCATGATAAGCCCCAGGTTGATGCCCGGGACGCCTTCTACCTGTACCATGGAGGGAGCCTGAGGATTTTGGGTATTGTATTGGAGTTGGTGGTAGCGGATTTTGACTTGACTGTAGTTGGCGCCGATGTTGAAGCCGAGGTTGAAGTTGCGCAGGTCATAGTACAGATTGTATTGAGCAAGGAGGGGCGAAAGGGCGGCTGCAGCGGCTCCAAGAAGGCGCATTGTCCGGGATAGATTAGCCATCTTTTTGGAGTTTGTACAGGATAGAGGCGCCGCCCATGAGATCTATATAACTTGCCTGGTGGAATCCCGCTTGCTGGCAAAGGTACAAAAAACGCTCTCTATGCGGAAAAGCAGCGGTAGATTCGGGGAGGTAGGTATAAGCCGCTTTGTCTTTGGCGAAAACTGCTCCCAGTAGGGGTACATACAGGCGAAAGTAGCCCCAGAAAAGAGTTTTCCAGAGGGTATTTTTGGGCATGCCAGTTTCCAAGATCACGGCTATGCCCCCTGGGCGCAGCACGCGGTGCATTTCGCGCAGAGCTTGGAGTCGGTCAGTGAAGTTGCGCACGCCATAACCGACGGTGATAGCATCAAAGTAGTCTGCCTCAAAAGGCAGTTGATGAGCATCGGCGACCATGATGTGCCAGTGGAGATGAGGGCGCTGGGGCTTTTTCGGAGGGGCTAAGGCAAGCATCTCTGGGGTAATATCCACCAGATACACTTCCTGCAGGGAGGGAAGC
The DNA here is from genome assembly GCA_964655255.1 of uncultured Sphingobacteriaceae bacterium. Lineage (GTDB taxonomy): Bacteria > Bacteroidota > Bacteroidia > SpSt-205 > SpSt-205 > SpSt-205. The sequence goes on along the minus strand of CAZZMF010000052.1, from coordinate 3,665 downwards.
AGGTCAGAGGCGATTCGTGCGAAATCACCCGTACCGGCTGCCAGATCCAAAAGGCGCTGAGGAGCAATAGGGGTAAGGAGTTTGACAGCTCTGCGTCGCCATGCCAGATCCATTCCCAGCGTCATGAGGCGATTCATGCGGTCGTAGCGCCGAGCGATTCGCCGAAAGAGCGTAGGTACTTCGGGGTTTTGCATACTTTTGATGAGTGGAGGGCAAAGTTAAGCGCATTACGACCCGAACGCTGGCAGAGATGAAAGCCAACCGTGAGCCCATAGTCATGCTCACGGCGTACGATTACACTTTTGCGCGGCTCTTGGATGAAGCCGGCATAGAAGTCTTGCTTGTAGGCGACTCCGCTTCTAAAGTGATTGCCGGGCATGAGACGACGCTGCCGATCACGCTGGATGAGATGATTTATCACGGCAAAGCGGTGGTGCGAGCAGCGAAACGGGCGATGGTCGTCGTAGATATGCCCTTTGGATCTTATCAAGGGGACTCTAAGGCTGCTTTACATGCTGCGATTCGCATCATGAAAGAAACTGGCGCCCATGCCGTCAAGCTGGAAGGAGGCGAAGCCGTTTTAGAATCCGTTCAGCGTATCGTCTCTGCGGGGATTCCCGTGATGGGGCACTTAGGATTGACGCCGCAGTCTATTTATCAGTTTGGGGGCTATCGCGTCCGCGCAAAAGAACCCAGTGAAGCCGAAAAGCTCCGCAAAGACGCTCAACTCCTCGCTGAAGCAGGCATTTTTGCGCTGGTGCTGGAAAAAATTCCCGCTTCCCTGGCAAAAGAAGTCTCCGAAATGCTCCCTATCCCCACCATCGGCATTGGGGCGGGTCCGCACTGCGATGGGCAAGTCTTGGTACTGCATGACATGCTCGGACTCAATAAAGCCTTCTCTCCCCGGTTCCTGCGGCGCTATGCTGATTTAGCGACGGTCGTCTTGGAAGCTTGCCAGCGCTACATTCAGGATGTGAAAGCGCGTGCCTTTCCCTCTGCGGCAGAAAGCTATGAATGACTTCTTTCCACTTTCCCCCTAATGGCATAGCAGAGGGCTTCTGAGGGATGCCCGTGTCTGAACTGCTTTTACAGTGGATATGGAAAAATCGCCTCTATGAAGCGCGCCTGCTGCGCACCCTCACTGGCGAAGCCGTAGAGGTCAAAGATCCTGGTACTTTTTACCCGCGGGGACCAGACTTTCAAGGCGTGCAGGTGGTGGTAGGAGATATGCTTTGGGTAGGCAGTGTGGAAATAGATGTGGAGCCGAGTCTATGGTATGTCCATGCCCACCATGAAAACCCTACTTATCGCAGCGTCGTGCTTCATGTCGTATGGAAAGCTGGGCAAGATGCCCATACTTATGACATAGATGGGCGAGAAGTGCCTATTGTAGCGCTGGCGCCGGCAGTACGAGAGACGATATTGGAACGCTTGTATCCTAAGGGGCGAAGTTTTCCTTGTGCGGGGCTGGCGCAAATGCGTCCTGCAGCGGAATGGCATGCCCTCTATGATAAATGGGGGGAGCTTCGCCTGCGGGGGCGTCATCAGAGCTACCGCGATGAAGCCGAGATGCTCCAAGCCTTTTGGCGGGCGCTCTTGTATAGCTTCGGTGTGCCTGATGGGGCACCATACAGGGAGATAGCCGATGCTCTCCCATGGGCGATGCTCACTCGCTACGCCGAGAGTCTCCTCCTGAAGGAAGCCGCTCTGCTGGGGGTAGCGGGGCTTTTAGAGTCAGTGAGCCCATCTCAAGAGCCATATGAGCGTTCTCTGCTGGAAGCATGGCGATATCTTCGGCAGAAGCTGGGTTGGCGACCGCTTACCCTCAAATGGCGTCCTACTCGTCCTGTGGCATCGCCGTGGGTTCGTTTGGCGCAGCTTGCCGCCCTCGTCCAAGGCTATCCGACTTTGCTGGGGCTTTTTCTGCATCCGCCGGCAGACTTACCATTGCCCAGTCCGTACTGGCAGCAGCACTGGGCTTGGCAGCGTCCGCTCGCCCGTCCTCTGCGCCGCTCCTCTACCCTTTTGTACCAGAATATCCTCATCAACGCCATCTACCCTTTCGCCATATACTATCTGCGTAGCATCGGACGCATAGAGGAAGCTTTGGAAGTTGTAGAGCGTTTTCGTCGCCTTCCCCCCGAAAATCACGCCTATGCCCGCCTGTATGCCCGATACGCCTATCCCGCCGAAAATGCCTGGCAGACTCAAGGCATCCTTCAACTCTGGCGCGAAGCTTGTCAGCCTCAAGCATGCCTTTCCTGTCCGATAGGTCTCGCCATTTTGAAGCCATAGAAACGCTGTATCTTTCATACATGCGAACCCTTGCCTTTTGGGCGGTGGTATGGGCGCAGGCTCCAATAGATTCTATCTATGGGCTGCTGGGGCATACTTTAGAAGCTCCTCAGAGCAGTTTTGCTGGACTTATTCCCAAAGGCACCTTTCAGCGGAAAGCCTGGTATCGTAGCACGACCGATACTGTATGGGAGGGGATTCGGTTGGCAGAGGTCAAATATGCCTTCTACAAGGGGAAGCTTCATACCATCCAAATACGCATAGAGGGCGAGGACGCCAGTGCCGCGGCGCTTGTGCTCTTAGAGGTGCTTTTCGGTAAGGGCAAGCAGGACGGCTATGCACCCCGCTATCGTTGGATAGGGCAGCGGGCGACCTTGCTGTACGACCAGAATATCCTTACCCGCAATACCGAAATCCGCATGGAGAGCCTCACCTTGCAAAAAGAACTGGAGCGCGACGCTTATCAAGACTACCAGCGAAGATGAAATCCATAGCCCTTTTTGGCCGCTGGACGCGCCGCATAGATCAAGAGATTCTGCGGGCGTGGCTGGATTTCCTTATTGAACGGGGCATACCCTTGTGGGTAGAGGCGAGCTTCGCAGAAGAGTGGCAAAAAATGCAAGAGGCACGCCTACCGATTCAGCCCTTTTCAGAGCGCAGCGAGATCATGGAGATATCCATGGCGTTTGTTATCGGGGGAGACGGGGCATTTCTGGATGCAGCTCAAATGGTCGCTCCGATAGGCATTCCCTTGGTAGGTATTCATGCAGGGCGCTTGGGTTTCCTTACAGATATTCCCCAGCAGCAGCTTATATCTGCTACAGAAGCTCTGCTCTCAGGGCAGTTCTCCATAGAAAAGCGTAGCTTGATAGCTGTGGTCACCGACCCCGAAATCTTTCGTCCCGAAGAGGCTTTTGCCCTCAATGAAGTTGTCTTCTCCAAAGCCCTAAGTGGCGAAATGATCCTGGTGGATGTCTATCTCAACGGCGAACTGGTCAATACCTACTGGGCGGATGGGATTATTGTATCCACGCCGACGGGGTCTACGGCTTACTCGCTGGCGTGTGGAGGACCGATTATGACGCCGAACTGCGCTAACTTCATTTTGACGCCGATAGCGCCGCATTCCCTGACTGTGCGATCGCTGGTGCTGCCAGATTCAGGGGTACTGACGATTACTTTTCGTTCGCGTACTAAGCAGGTACAAATCGCCTTAGACGGGCGGAGTGTCACGGTGCCAGACCATACCGCTGTCGCTTTGCGTCGCGCCCCGATGCCCCTCAAAGTCATCAAACTTGTCGGACATAGCTACTTCCAGACGCTGCGCGATAGGTTGTCTTGGGGGGTAGACCGACGGGAAGGAATATGAT
>CAZZMF010000051.1:0-7247 GCA_964655255.1 uncultured Sphingobacteriaceae bacterium | reverse complement strand
GGCGCTGCCGCGCCCCCTCAAAAGACAAAGAAATGTGCCGCTTTGGTATGAGGTGGAGAAGGCACACCCCAGCGGGGATGGGTAGACGCAATAGAAAAGTAAATCAGAGACTTTGGTACTACGCCAACTGCCACCTCATCCGCTCAGTGTCTACCCACTCCCCTAAAAGCGCAGTGCGGTGGGATTTCCCACCGCACTGACTATCGATAAATGGGCTTTTTTGTGTATCAGTCGGCGACTACGACCCGCTGGAGATAGCGGAGAACAGCCCCACTGCGCACCTCCAAGAGGTATATTCCAGCTGGCAGGTTCGCAAATGAAAGTCTATGAGTAGTCTCACCCGTAGGCAGTTGCTCTTCTCGTAGGACCTGACCCGTAACGGTGCGGATTGTATAGCTCATAGGTTCATTCAGAGCAGGGCGAATATGGAGATAGCCCACGCCATCCCGTACGGGATTCGGAGAGAAGGTGATAGTCGTCAAAGGTTGAGGGAGGGTGGTCGTGTTATTGTCTCTTACCTGAATGCTGTCTAAGTAGAGGGTATTTCCCATGCCCGTACGGTTCTCAAAGCGGATAAGTACGTTCGTTCCCTTGTAGGCGGCTGGGATAGGAACTTGCTTGCGGACCCAAGCTGTATTAGGGCCGCTTGGGGGGATTACTTCGGTTGGATAGCTGCCAGTCTGTTGAATGGCACTCCCTGTAACATCTAAGTCATTACCGGCTTCCTCGTATAGGAGAGTCCAAGAAGCGCCGCAGTCATTAGAAATATACACCGCCAGCGTATCCGCGTAAAGGAGCATATTGTTGGCTATATTGCCCCACTCTACAGCTCTGTAATACACATCAAAAATAATCGCTGGGTCATTAGCAGTAGCGGGTATATTGATGAGCGGAGTGATAAGATAATCACGCTGAGAGGCGTTGAAGTAGCGGTGATTGCGAATACGCACCATAGCGTTGCTGGCGCCGAAGCTACCGCGTCCAGGGGAACTATATCTTTCCCATGTAAGATTACTATTGCCCGTAGCGAAGTCAGGGTTGATGCGGGTCCAGCCGGTCGGCGGGAAGGTGGTACTCTCAAAGCCCTCCGAAAATGGATACGCTGCTACTGCATTAGGATCTCGCACTATTAGGAAGTTGTTGTAGGTCGTATCGGCAGAGCCGGCCTGATTTTGTACCTGCAGCCGTACGCTATAAGTGCCGGGCGTTGCAGGGGCATTCATCGTTGCGCAAGGTCCAGTTGTGGAGGAGGCTATGACCGTAGACCCCTGCCGTATCTCCCACTGAAAGATGTGGGGTTTGCCCATGCTGTAGCTGATGAGCTTGATAGATTGCCCGGGGCATACCACACAGGGGGGCTGCTCACACCCTTCCATGGCGAAGTTTGCTTTTATGCGTCCCCAGGGACCGCTGCCAGTAGCCTGTAGATTAGCCGTTTGACGCAGTTGATTGAGGTCAGAGGCACTCTGAAGCGCAGCTACCATACGAGCGGTCTGTCCCGCCGTGAAAATATCCAGTGATGGGTCATCCAGGTAGTCCATGTAGTTACGCACCTGGTCCGGGGCATTGCCGTTGAGCACAGTGATATTCTCGTTACAAGTATTTTGTCGTCGGGCGTTCTGGTAGTTAGCACTGCTTGTAGGAGGGGTATCACATACTCGGTCACCTTGGGTACCACAGTTGCTATTGGAGAGTCCAGTGCATCCCCCCTGAAAGGTATGATACAGGTTCAAATAGTGTCCAGCCTCATGGGTGGTGGTCTGCCCCCCCCCAGCGTTCCCAAAGTAATCTGATATGACCATAATCCCTCTATCTACCGACGGACTACCAGGAAAAGGCGCAAAGCCCAGAATCCCACACCCCATAGAACCGCTGCAAAGCTCCTTCACTACCCAGATATTGAGATACTTATTACGGGGCCAACCTACATTCGCTTTGACAGTGGAAGCTTCACCGCTGCTTATATCTACCCTGGGCTGTGATAGTCCTGCTGCTGTATAGTGGGTATAGGTAACACCGGGATGAGGATTGCCAGCCGTGTCCTTTGTCGCCAGTGAAAACTCAATGCGTGTATCCACACCAGAACTGTGGCCTTTGCTATAAGGACGCTTGCGATAATCGTCAAAGAGCTGCTCTATTTGTCGCAGAACGCGAGAGATAGGAAGGCTATCAGGCTGTCCATTACCTGAGTGGATAATATGAACGACCACAGGAATAATATAATCTGACTCCGGACAGGTATTTTCCGTGCGGGCACTGGCAAGGTATGTTTGCGTCCAATGGTAGATAGCTTCTTCCAGCTCTTCGCGGGTGCGAACGATTTCGGGGTGCCTGCGCTCCAGTTCTTGCATGTACAGGTCGGTACCGCAGACAGGACGCTGAGCCCAACCAAGGGTCAGCCCGAGGACTAAAATTCTCCGCATATAGCAAAAATACATCTAATTTTGCTTACCTGGATTATTCCATAATATCTGCACGGATTTTTTATCCGCAAAGCTCCGCAGAGCATCGCAAGTAGACGCCGCTAAGGGGTTATCTCGCAGGTCTAACCGTTCCAAGTTTGGCAGTTCTAGCAGTTCCATGGGGAGATGGGTGAGGCGATTACCCCGCAGGTCTATTTGACGAAGCCGTCGCAGTTCGCCTATGCCCAGTGGCAGCGCCGAGATATGATTGTACGCCAGGTTCAGCGACTCTAAATGCTTCATACGATATATGTCTGCGGGCACAATAGAAATGCGATTGTGAGCCATGTTTAGCGTGGTGAGATTAGGTAGGGAGAAAAGTACTGGAGGGATCCGAGTGAAGCGATTGTGTGATAAATCCACGGTGTGTAAAGAAGCTGGGAGGTGCAAATAAGGGGGAATATCAGATAAGTTCATATCACGGAGAGAAAGTTTATGAAAAGCGAAAGGATGTAGCCAGTGATACAACGCGGCTGCGAGCAAGACAAGCCCCAGTGGAATTGCCAGCAAGATGGATGCGGAACGGAGGTTTTGGGGCATGGGTGGGGAATAGGGCGGCGGCGTTACGACTACTACTCTGCGGCGGGCAGCCCGAGCCAGAAGACGCAGATGATAGGCTCGGCGTAAGTGGGGAGTTGTAAGCACACGATAGGCTTCATTCAAGCGCTGCATCTCTTGCTGCGCCTCTGGAGAAGGATTGACGTCCGGATGTAGTCGCTTTGCTAACTCTCGGTAGCGCTGCTTTATCTGCGCTTCCGAGGCGCCAAAAGGCAAACCAAAAAGATCATAGTAAGTCCGCTTTCGCGACATGATGGAGTCATGTTGTAGGCAGCTTCAGCCCGTAGCGCTGTGCCCAGCGCCAAAGGTATTTTGCCAGAATATCAAACTCTACATTCACCAGCATGCCGCGCTTGAGCTTAGAGAAAGTCGTATGCTGATAAGTCCAAGGGATGATAGCCACTCTAAATGCCCCTTTCTCTACGCCAGCGACTGTAAGGCTCACGCCGTCTATGGCGATAGAGCCTTTTTCCACTACATAGGGTGCCCACTCCTCAGACAAAGCAAAAGAAAAATAATAGCTATCTCCCCCTACACGCGTGATCTCCAGCACTTCCGTGGTCGTATCTACATGTCCTTGTACAATGTGCCCCTCTAAGCGGGCGCAAGCTGGCAGAGCCCGCTCTAAGTTGATTGGACTGCCTAAATCCAGTAATCCCAGCGTAGTACGATTGAGCGTCTCCTGTACGGCTTCTACGCAATAGAAACGGTGTTTGATAGCAATCACGGAGAGGCAAGCACCATTATGGGCGATGCTGCTACCCAGGGATAGCGCTTCTACGAAGGGCGCCTGTATCCAGAAGCGGCGCCCCGATGCCATCGTCTCTATCGCTTGGACAGTGCCAATCGCTTCTATTATGCCTGAAAACATAGCCTTAGCGAAGTAAGGTGATAGACCCGGCTTTTCGGAAGATACGGGGTTCTCGTGTATCCAACTCAGCTTCTACGACGAAAAAGTAAGTGCCTTCTGGGGCGGGGGCCCCTCGATAGGTCCCATCCCATAAGCGTTCTATGTCCCGGCTTTCACTGATGAGCGCTCCCCATCGGTCATAAATCCAGCACCGAATAGACCGAACATTCCGATAGATGAAGGGACGGAATACATCGTTGATGCCGTCGCCATTAGGGGTGAAGGTATTCGGGAGCATGAGAATAGGGCAGTTATCAAAGCAAATAGGGGCGCTAAGGGCGCTTTCATTACCGCTGGTGTCGCGAGCGGTGAGGGCTATACATAGATTGAGCGTTTGGGGCGCGCGCCAGCGAAAGCGTCGCTCCGGCTCTTGAATGTAGGTAATGCGGGTATATGGTCCCTCTGGCTGATAAGCAAAATAAACTCCATAGCTCCCCACATCTCCCCCGCAAGTGCTGTCAGGCTTGTCCCAGCGAATATCTATGAGGTAGTTTTCGCAGTCGGATTCTATCTGATAGGTCGCGGGGTCTGGCAGGCATGGAGGGGTAGTATCTCTCGGGGCTTCGCAGGCTTTATTGGAAGCATTCCACAAAGGGGCTCTAATACCAGCCACACCATACGAACCGCGACTAAGCACATAGTAGCAGTAAGTTTGGTCGTTTTGAAGCCCCTGATCCAGATAAGTGAAAGTTTGGCGTCCGGTGGCTTGGACGGGTATAGCAGCAATGCGCGTAAAAGTCCCCGGCTGTGGCGGATCGGCTCTATAAATGAAGAAGGTGTCGTTTATCCAAGGTACATTTTGCTCCCAGCGGAGGAGCAGCGCGCCATCCCGTGGCTGGATAGTGAGAAAGATACTCGTAGCGGTATTGCTGGAGGCGATCTCTCGTCCTGTGCCGTCAAGGAGTCGCACCCGATACCGATAAGGTCGGGTGCTGGTGGAGAGCCCATTTTGGTCTAAGTATCCTTCATCTGTCAGCCCTGTGGCGATGGTTTGAAATGCCGTGCCTGTGAAGCCTTCAGTTCGCTCCAGTGTATAGGTATAGGGCGGCGGGAAAAAAGTTGAATCCAGCACCAGCGGCGACTGCCATGCGACCCAGATAGCGCCATTTTGGGCATCGGTTGTATGAACGCTATCTTGCAGCATGAGCGGAAAGTTGATGGGCAGCTCTATGCAGACTTCTTCGCTGGGGCAGCTCAGGCTCCCTCTGTACCGCGCACGCAGCCGATAGCAGTACCGAGGACTAAACTCCAAATCCGCATCTGTAAAGCTGGTCGTAGTGCCAGGCACAGTGGCGACCAGCGTATACCCGTTCAGGGGACTACGGCAGCAAGGGGTATCCGCATACGCTTGCGGAATAGGAGAGCGGTAAATCTCGTATGCATCCGGCGGACAGGCTGGCGCCTGCCAGGTGAGGGTTATCTGCCGCGGACCGGGTGTCAAAGTCAGTCCCGTAGGAGGCGGCCCTATGACAAATATTTTCGTGACGGCATTAGCGGCAAGGGGAGGACGGTGATTCAAGTTATCATGGGCGTACCAGTCCACTTGATAAAAGTTTGCTCGTATATGTTGGCAGGTAGTCTGCCAGTTGAAGACGGCACTTACCGAGGGGGGATTGAAGCCAATCAGCGGGAAGGTACTTGGGGATATTGTCGCTGGGCTTGGCTGTGCTTGAAAGGGACCGTTGAATCCTAATCCCGCATTATTTAGATAAAAATACACGCTATCGGTTGGGTCGGGGTCATAGGCTCTTGCGGTAAAAGTGAGCCGCTGTCCCGCTGTAATACATGTCTCCGCCGGCACTTCAATCACTGGGGGACGATTCAGACAAGGTAGAACGAATATCGCCATATCCCGAATGACATACCCTATCAAGCGTCCATTTCGATACTCTTGGATGAGGATAGCGATATTATAGACGCCGACCTGCTGGGGCGTATCCCAAGTAATGAGTCCCGTTTGTGGGTCTATGGTGAAGCTTCCGCCGAAAGCGCTGGGGAACTGATAGTTAGCGACGGGGATGGGATTCTGCATGGTGCCGGGGTCATATTGCTGGCAAGCGATTAGTCTGAAAACTAATGAGTCCCCATCAGGATCGTAAGCCCCTGGATTATGCGTCCATAGCCGCCCCGTGCAAGCGTCATCTATGGGGTCGTTGAGGAGAATAGGGGAGTTATTCGTACCGATGAACGGGTTATTATTGAGGAGCGTCTCCACATAAAAAGAAGTCGCGCCTGAGTTAGCCATATTGCGTACATTCTCTACCCGGGCAAAGTCTGTAAAGCGCAGTTCATATTGACCGGGACCGGGGAGAGTGATTTCTACGGTATAATCGCTGCGTTTGACGCGTGGGCGCAGACGAACCCCTATACGAGCAGGCGAACTGCACCCTGGTCCCGCAGGACCATTAGAGCGAGGGATATTCGTATAAGTCGCAACGAGCGTTTTGTTGGTGCCAATAACGCTCCAGACTTCCAAGTCTATGAAGCAGCGGTCTACCCCCGCTGCTGCCGAGTCAGAATAGTAAGTTACAGTGACCCGATACCGATTAGGTCCGAGGTAGGTATAGGAGATTTGCCCGGCGAGCCCATGGGTCGCCCACAGCGCAGATACAGGGGGGATGAGGAGCAGGAGACGCCACATGTTGTGTATGGCAAAATAAACATATTTGCGCAGTGCTATTGGAGCAGCTCATCAGCGCCACCCAACGGGTAGTTATCGGACAAAGAGAGCCCATAGAGCATCTCTGGACGGCGCTCATCGCTGGTGGGCATGTACTTTTAGAAGGCGTTCCCGGTGTGGCTAAGACCCTCATGGCAAGCACCTTAGCGCATCTCTCAGGGTTAGAGTTTCGGCGGGTACAGTTTACCCCGGACATGCTTCCCTCTGACTTGACTGGGGGCGTAGTATATGAAGGACCGGGACGATTTTCTGTGCGGAAGGGTCCTATATTCACGCAGGTTCTTTTAGCCGATGAGGTCAATCGCGCTCCAGCTAAAGTCCAAAGCGCGCTCTTAGAGTGCATGCAGGAGGGGCAAGTCACCTTGGGCGATGAGACCTACACGCTCCCTCGCCCTTTTTGGGTGCTGGCGACCCAAAACCCCATAGAACAAGAAGGCACTTATGCCCTACCCGAAGCGCAAATAGATAGGTTTCTTTTTCGGGTGGAGGTCGGATATCCCTCAGAGGAGGAAGAAGAAGAAATACTGCATCGGTGGGCACGCCACTTATACCCGGAGCCGCCGGCGCCGCTGCTCTCTGCACGAAAGGTACTAGAGTATCAGGAGGAAGCTACCCGCATAGAAGTACCACCTCGTTT
>CAZZMF010000050.1:0-7272 GCA_964655255.1 uncultured Sphingobacteriaceae bacterium | reverse complement strand
GCACTTCGTCAAACTTCCCATGCCGCAGCTCAGGCTCTCGCATCGCCAGCGGCGGGCGTACCTCCGCTTCCCGATACCGATAAAAGTCATACACGACCCCGTCCCGGGTAATCTAAGGCATCCATCCCGCCGCCCCGGTCCAGATACAGCACATCGGGATGACACTACCCCGGGTTCTCTATGAAAAACTGGGAAGAGACTTTCCGCATCGCGGCTTCGGCTCGGGCATCGCCCGTCTGCGCTAAAAGGAGCTCCAGCGCACTGATGAGAATAGATAGCGCCTATTGCATAAGCTTGAACTTCTCCGTAAAGCTAATGCATTCCTCTCCCAAATTCATCAACTCATCTGGACATCTATCCGCTGGCGCAGCGCAGCGTATAGCTGCTGCTTATGGGTGTCGCCTTCCTTTTGGTATGCATCTTCTATGTGCTTAATGAGCCGTATAATAAGGTATGGATGCGATAGCGTCGCATAGTGAGCCAGATTGTCAGAAAGGCGTACATTTTTGAGGATTTGTTGCAGCTGTCCGGCCAGTAGCACGAAGCCGCTTTTGTAGGGGTCAATATAGAAGTGGAGATTTCCGTCAAAATATCGGATAAGGTACCGCGAGCCGATAGAGACAATCCCCACTTGAAGCCCCAGTTCGGAGGCTAAAAGGTAGTACAATAGGCTTAGGGAGAGGGTATTCCCGCGGCGGGTATCCAAGACTTCGTTGATGAAGTAGTATTTGGGGTCATCGGGACGGGTAGTCTCTGGCTGGAAGCGCTCCTGAACGAAAAGCTGGCGATTGAGGGTAAGCAGCTTCTCAAAAGGGTCTCCGTGGGGAGGCAGTTGTAGCCATGTGGTGTGAATGAGTCGTCTATAGGCGTGGGTATATTTTGTCACATCCAGGGATGGATAACGAAGCTGGGCTACATATAGAAGGGCAGGAAAGAGGGGCTGTTCGGCACCGAGGCGCCACTGATGGAGAAGGTGTCCCACAGTCTCCAACTGAATAAGTTCTAAGAGCTCTTCTATACGCCGTTGGAGGTTTGGGTCGGTGGTTTCCATCCACTTTTGCTCTAAAATGGGTATAGCGGCTTGACCGGCTTGAATAAGCGCTGCTTCTATGTGGCTTTGCACAAAAGGGTCGGGGTCATCTATCAAACGGAGAAGCGCCTGAATCTCTTCGGGCTGCACTGTACAAAAATGCACAAGAGGATTTGAATAGCCAGTGTGGATAATCTGGCGAGATTTTTGCTTATCTTTGAGATATGAAACTCTACTGGACCGCCCTTGCCTTGTCTCTGGTATGGGCACAAGAGGAGAGTCGTGTCCATACGGAGACCCCTACTCCTCGTCCAACGCCTACTCGATCCACCGTAGCGCGCCCTGCCCCCAAAAAGGAGGAGATAATCGTCATGGAGACCCTCTCTGGACGCGTCGTGGATAAAAGCGGCTCAGGTCAAGGGAATCTCCTCCTCCGCTTCGTAGATAAAAACACAGGAAGGGTCGTCGGCGAAGCGCGAACCGGGAGTGACGGAAGTTTTGCGCTGGTACTACCCACGTCAGCGCAGACTGTGATAGTGCAGATAAGCCGCGACGGTAAGGCTTTCTCTGAAAAAGAGTATCCTCTCTCTGAACTCCTACAGTCAGAGCCGGAGTTTGTGATAGAGCCATAGAAGTGCGTATCTTTACCTGATGCGATGGGTATGGGCATTATGGGCGTTTGTGTGGGCGCAGACGGAAGTATGGCCCCAGCGGATACTCTTTGAGCTACGCAGCGGCTACACCATAGAGAAGCTCCCAGAAGAACTGGAAGCCCTGCGCATGATGGTGCAAGGGCAGATACGCCTGCGCTTTCCTGGTCTATCCAGCAAAAGCCCGATATATCTTTTAGAATACCAAGCCGATTGGAGCCCCCACTATGTCGCTAAATTGTGGCGCCGCAGCCCCGCTGTGCTCTATGCCGAACCTGAATACGTTCCGCGCCCCCTCTGGAAGCCAGAAAATGCCACGCCCAACTCGCCTGAGCAGCTCACATACACCCCTAACGATCTCCATTCCAATAACTTCTGCCTCTCCCATCTCCATGTCCTCCAAGCGTGGGATAGTACCCAAGGCGACACCAACTTCGTCGTGGCTATCGTGGATACTGATGTGCGCTTTGACCATCCCGACTTGGTGGATAATATCGCCTACAACTGGAACGACCCCATCAACGGGATAGATGATGATAACGACGGCTATGTAGATAACTTTCATGGGTGGGATTTAGTGGGGGCAAGCTACAGCGGCTCAGGACCATTTTCGCCCGATAACGACCCACGACGACCGAATGGAGCAGGACATGGCACATGGGTCGCTGGATACGCTGGTGCTACCACCGATAATGGGATCGGTATCGCCGCCCCTGCCTTCAAATGTAGGGTGCTGCCTGTCAAAACCGCTCCGGACGATCAGGACATTCTCTGGGCAGCCTATGACGGTATCTTATATGCCGCTCAAAAAGGCGCTCACGTAATAAACTGCTCATGGGGCAGCACCTTCCGCAGTCAAGCAGCACAAAACTTTATCACGAATATCGTCCAAACTTATGACCCGCTTATCATCGCCGCCGCAGGGAATGTTCCACCCGACACCCCAGCAAAGTTTTATCCAGCGCAGTACGACGGCGTTTATGCTGTCACAGCGGTCAATACAGCCGATGTATGGACAGGGTATGTGCAGATAGATTATGGGATTGACTTTGCGACGACGGGGGAGGGCGTTACCACCACGGGGCTCAATACCTACTTCACCTTTGGGACGGCGACCTCGTTTGCTTCACCGCAGGCAGCGGGCGCAGCGGTGCTCCTGCGCTCATGGCGTCCTGATCTCAGCTCCCGACAAATCGCAGAACTGCTGCGCATTACTGGCGACTCCGTAGAACCGGCTAACCCTGCCCATCTCCGTTATCGCCTCGGGCGCCGCATCAACCTATACCGCGCTATCCTTACCCAAGATACACCCGCTTGCCGCATCCAAAGCTGGCAGGCTTACGATGGAAACGATAATCTCTTTTATGCCGGTGAAACTTTCTCCCTTGCAGCGACTTACATCAACTACCTTTCGCCTGTCTCCAATCTCACCGTTAGCATAGAGCCACTTACACCTCATCTTCAAGTCGTGCAGGGCACTTATGCTGTAGGAAGCCTCGGTACTTTGCAGACACATGCGCAGAGTACCCCTTTTAGCTTGCACGTGCTCCCCTCTTGTCCTCCAAATGCGCGCCTACCGGTACTTTTCCGCTTCACAGGAGACGGTGGCTATGCTGATTATGAAGTGATAGAACTGACGGCTATCAATCCGGCTTTTGTGAATCTGGACTCGGCGCAAATGCGCAGTACGATATGCGGTAATGGTCGGATTGGCTATTATGACCCCCCTGCTAATACGCAAGGGCGCGGGGCTATCTGGCAGGGAAACGCACAGTCGTGGCTATTTGAGGGAGGACTGGTGATTGCCGATGATACCAGCGCGCACATTAGCACACGCGGGCCTGTAGGCACGATGTTCAATCACTTCTCACCGATGAGCGCTGGCATCCATACCGTACAAGGGCTCTATGAAACTGGCGAGGTTAGCTTCATGGACAGCCGAGGCTTAGGACTCAACTCCCCGAGTGGCATCGCCGGCAAAGGCATCGCTATCCAAGGGCGCGCTTATGCGCTGCGCCATCAGCCAGCGAATCCCTTCGTCGCTTTCATCTATCGCATGGAAAATGTCTCCAGCACCGACTACCCTGACTTATCTGTGGGATGGTGGCTGGACTTTGATGTAGGAAACAATCCCGCTACCGATCGCGGCTTTGTGCATGCTACCTTGCCGCTTGTTTATGCCCGTGACAACGCCAATAGCCGCTTCATCGGCGCAGTGCTTCTCTCTGGACAGACGCCTATCAAGAAAGTGGGACGGGTAGATACCTTCACTGCCGCGCTGCCATCCTATTTGGGACTGCTGCGGGGTGCCGCCGGCGGTACCTCGGCTAATGGAGATGTTTTCGCTACCCTCGGCGCTCAAAGCATAACTCTACCTGCCGGCTCAGCCGATACGATTGCCTTCGCTCTCGTGGGCGGAAGCACCCTGGCAGAATTGGAAGCCAACGCTCAGGAAGCCCTCACCTGGTATAACTGCTTTATCGCTGGGAATGCCCCGCCGGTAGACCTTGGTCCTGATCGCACCATCTGTGCTGGGGATAGCCTTCAGCTCACAGTGCCGGGCATGCAGGATTTTTACTGGTCGACAGGTGGGAGTCAGCCGGTTATTTATCCTGCGACCTCTGGGCTGTACTGGGCACTCGTGCGTGATGCGGATGGCTGCTGGGGATATGACGAAGTGCAATTGACCGTACAGACGCTCGCACCTGCTCAGGTGAACTTTTCACCAGGGCAAGCGGTTTCTGTGGGCGAGCCCCTCACTGTCTCTGAAATCAGCGGTAATCCCTACACTTACACCTGGCGCATAGATGGACAGACTTACACTGGGAGTAGCTTCACTCATACCTTTTCGCAAGAAGGTACTTATGTCTTATGGCTGTATCGGGACGATGGTCTCTGCCGAGATAGCATGAGCTGGCAAATCACCGTCTCCTCCAGCACTGCGCTCCTTCACCATCACTCCCCTGCTGTATTACTGTATCCTAACCCCACCGATGGCTCTTTCCGGCTCATTTACAAGGATAAATCCATTCAAGGGGCGCCTCTTCGTCTGTACGACGGGACGGGTAAGCTTCTCTGGGAGACGCTCGTACAGCCTTCGGGGATGACATATACTCTGCCTGCGGGGCTTGCGCAGGGCATGTATTTCTGGGAGGTGAAAGGCACCCGCGGGACCATACTCTATATGCCCTGAGAAGCGTACCTTTGCCACATGGCACGCGTATGTCAAGTGACAGGACGGCGCCCCCGTTCAGGCTATAATGTCTCCCACTCTAATCGCCACACCAAGCGGCGCTTTGACATCAACCTCCAGCGGAAGCGACTTCCCATCCATGGGGAGCTTATAGAAATGCGCCTTACCACCCGTGCCCTCAAGACGCTCTATCGCAAGGGCTACCTACCGTCCTGAAGATATCTTAGTGCTCGTCCAATACCTCCTGACAGAGTAGCGGCGGTAAGTGTAGCTGCCCTGCTTTTTTGCAAAGCGAGCCGAGCTGCCTTCCCATGAATTCCTATGCCTAAAAGTGCCGCTTGCAAGGGTTTTACACCTTGAGCTAAAAGCCCCGTAATAATACCGGTCAGCACATCGCCTGTGCCTGCGGTCGCCAGCGCTGGTTCAGTAAGAGAGAAAAAGTATGCGTCGCCCTTAGGCGTAGTGACGATGGGATTAGCGCCTTTGAGGATAATGATAGCGCCTGTCTTCTGGGCTAAATGAAGGGCTGACTCCAAACGGCGCGCCTGTACCTGATCAGTAGATATGCGCAATAATCGGGCGGCTTCACCGGGATGGGGGGTGAGAATGCACTCCTTAGGCAGTAGCGGCAGCAGGGCAGGGTCTTCGGCGAGGATATTCAGGGCATCGGCGTCCATGACGCAGGGAACTTTGACCTGCGGCAGAAACTCTTTGAGAAAAGCCCGGGTTTCTGGGGTAACCCCTAAGCCTGGTCCAATACCTATGGCAGCTTTACCTGACAGGTGCGAACGCGCCCAAAGGGCAGCGGCTTCGTTGAGGTGAGGGACATGGTGGTCTCCATACGGCAAGCTCATCCCACTCAAAATGCGCCGATGAAAGCTACTGGCCACCGATCCGGGAATCAAAGCTGTGGCTAACCCCGCCCCTGCGCGAAGCGCCGATATAGTAGAAAGAGCTATTGCCCCCCCTTTTCCGCGAGAGCCCCCTACCAATAGCGCATGCCCAAATGTGCCTTTATGAGCATCAGGCGGACGCGGCGGCAAAAATCGCCCCACTTCTCGCAGCCCAACCCAAAAAGTGCGCGTGCCTATGCGCTCTATGACTTCGGGATAAATGCCAATATCCACCACGTGCACCTTACCGCAGTAGAGCGCCGCAGGCGTGACCAAATGGCAAATCTTAGCCGTCTGAAAGGTAATCGTATGCTCACAGCGAAGCGGTTCGTTGACAAGCGCCCCTGTATCCCCACTCAATCCCGAAGGCAAATCTATCGCTACCGTGGGGAGTTTCAACTCTCTCAGAAAGTCCAGAAGCGACGCTTGCATCGGTTTGAGCGCCTGCTCTAAGCCCACCCCAATCAGGGCATCTATGAGGATGGGCTTGGGCGTGGCGCTGGCGAAAGCCTGGAGCTTCCGCAGGCTATCCGGACTGAGTACATGACAGGTTAGCCCAAAGCGCGTGAGAATATCATACTGAATGCGGGAGAGCGCTGAAAGCTGTTCGGGTGGCTTTGTCAGCAGGATGAAAAGTTCTTTACCGGCTTTGCGGAGGTAGCGGGCAATCACCAGTCCATCGCCACCGTTATTGCCACTGCCGGCGACGACGATGAAGGATTGCGCATCGGGATAAAGCTTCCGAATAAGATGGGCGGCGCGCCGTCCCGCCGTTTCCATCAAAAGCACGCCTAAATACCCGTACTCAAGCTGCATGATCTCATCGGCTCGGCGCGCTTGGGCTGAGTTGAAAACAGGACGCATTTTACGCAAAGCTACGAACTCAAAGACGCGTGAGTGGAGTATGCTATGGCACCGCTCCCGCGCACCAGAGGCTTGTACCGGAGCGACGGTGATGGAATAAATGCCCCCAGTTCATATTCTGCCCAGCGCTGATCTACCTGCGAGATGATTTCGTCTGACATCACTATCACGTTGGGCCAGTCGCGAGAGAAGTTATCCAGTTCAGCGGTTTTCGTACTGGCATCCAGAACGAGATGCGGGCGTCCTTCAGCGTCCTCTACCAGCTTCGCATCGCGACGCATATCGGTATTATTGGCGAAGCGCCAGAAAACATCCCCCAAGTCCTGGATCGGCATGCCGCCGTCTATGAGGACTAAGACCTTTATACCTGCGAAGGCAGGATGGACCGCCAGCTTCTCTCCCAAGCGAATCCCATGACGCGGCTGACTTTTCTCAAAGCGCCCTATCCATACAGGAATGCCCGCTTCTATAAGGCGCAGATTGACTTCCTGCAGCTCAGGGAATTCTTTCTGCAACTGCTCCACTGTAAGGGCCTCCGCCTGCGGCACAGGATAAGAGAGAGGCGGGAGGAGGCGCTCCTCCGGTAGCTTTCGGGTGCCGTCTATGCCCAGCTTCCCCCCGAAGCCCATTTGACTGCAGGAA
>CAZZMF010000049.1:0-7326 GCA_964655255.1 uncultured Sphingobacteriaceae bacterium | reverse complement strand
GTAGTGGTGGGCTTTTGGGGGCGGATTTCCTCCAAGAAACGGCTGGGCATAGCGGGACGGGGACCTCCGTATCGCGTGTCAAACTGCGGCTGGAGAATGTACAAGTGGCGGCGTGCCCGCGTCAGGGCTACATAGAAGATGCGCCGCTCTTCTTCTAAGGCGGCCTCGCCCTCTTCGTTAGCATAAGCGTGAGGAAAAAGCCCCTCAATCACCCCTACCAAAAAAACCGTATGAAACTCTAAACCCTTGACGCCGTGTACAGTGGATAGCCATACGGCGTTGGGGGGACTATCTTTTTGGTCATCGGTGGGGGAAATAAGCGCTATTCTTTCCAGAAAGTCGCGCAAGGAAGCTTCGGCTCCGACCTGTAGGGCGAAGTCCCGAGCGGCGGCGACCACTGCTTGGAGGTTTTCTCGGCGTTCTGCGGCTCTATCATCGCTTTCATAATAGGGGATGAGTCCGCTTTGTTCTAAGGCGGCTTCTACTTGTTCGGGAAGGGGCAGGTCTAAAAGGGTTTCGCGGTAGCGCAGCATGCGGGTATAAAAGGCTTGAAGAGCGCGCTGGGAAGGACCTTTGAGAACTTGGATGGCGGTAGGGAGGACCTGCCATAGGGAGCTTTTCTGCTGCTCAGCAAAAGCCATCAGGCGCTCTATGGTCGTCTCCCCAATACCTGTCCCTGCCACTGTAATGATGCGCAAAAGGGCTTGTTCATCGTCGGGATTGAGCAGGAAGCGGAGAAATGCCAGAAAGTGCTTGACTTCCTCCCGTTGATAGAAAGAGATAGCTCCGACGAGCCGATAGGGTATGCGGGCTGCCCGCAGTTCATCCTCAAATGCTCGTGAGTATGCGTTGATGCGATACAGGATGGCAAAGTCCTTGTACTGAAGATGGTGGCGTACCATCTCCTCCCGGATCCTACTGACTACGAAAAGTGCTTCTTCTCGGGCGTTTAGACAGCCTGTGTGAATGAGCGGCTCAGGTCCAGCGGGATTTTTTGTGAAAAGCTCCTTGCGATATAGTTCTTGACTATGAGCCAGAAGGTTATTAGCAAGGGTAAGGATTTGTGGGGTAGAGCGGTAGTTCTGCTCTAAGCGGATGATTTTCACGGGGGCAAAGTCCCGCTCCATGTAGCGGAAGTTGCGAATATCTGCCCCGCGGAAGCGATAGATGCTTTGAGCGTCATCCCCTACGACGAAAAGGCTGCGATGTTTCTGTGCCAGCATGCGCAGGATTTGGTATTGGAGGGGATTAGTGTCTTGGTACTCATCCACGAGGATGTGCTGGATTTCTGTCTGGTAGCGCTCCAGGACGGCTGGGTCTCGCTTGAAGAGCCGCTCTGTCTCCAGTAGCAAGTCATCAAAATCCAGGGCTTGGGCGGCGCGCATACGGGCTTCGTACTTTTCATATACGACTGCGGCGATGCGCTCATTATGAGAAATAGCCGAGACTCGTTGCCAGCTCAGTCCTTCATTTTTCCAGCGGCTAATAATTGTGCGAATCGTGGGTGTGAGCTTGGGATCGTGCCCCAGTTCTTTCAGGATGGTGCGGATGACCGTTTTAGAATCGTCTTCATCGTAGATAGTGAAGTTGCGTCCGACGGGAATGCCATTGAGTTCCCGACGCAGCCACCGGGCGAAGATGCTGTGAAAAGTCCCCATGCGTACAGCCAGCGCGCTTTTGCCAATCAGGGCTTCTATGCGCTGGCGCATGGTATCAGCGGCTTTATTGGTGAAAGTGAGAGCTAAAATCTGACTTGGGGGTACTCCCTGCGCCAAGAGATAGGCAATACGGTAAGTCAGCACGCGCGTTTTGCCACTGCCTGCCCCTGCCAGTACAATAATAGGCGCCGGCGGATGGGAAACTGCTTCCCACTGCTGCGGATCCAGGTCTGCCTGCCAGTTCATTCGGTCTTCAAAACAAGGGCTTTATAACGCTCCTTATCCAGTTTGCCGGTGCGTTCCAGTTCTTCAGCGGCGGGTATAAGACGAAGGGCTCTTTTGAGTTGGATGTCCCGCTCCATCTCCACCCGAGTGCGGGCTTCCTCCCCAAAGACCAACTTCCCTACAAAAGCTCGCAAGAACCACTCTGCATCTCGTCGTGCTGTATCCGATGCAAAGCTGCATGAGACTTTGCGTTCTTGAGCTTTCTGTTCAAAGATTTGCCATAGTTCTGCATCTACCTTGAAGTTTTTAGCAAAGTCTTCGGCGGAAGCAAAACGATTCTTAAGCTCAGGATGGCGAGCGGTATAAGCCTGTGCCGAGATAAGATACACATTTCGGTTTTGGGCGCTGACGGCACAGGGAGAGAGCCGCCGGGTCGTGTCTATGGGAAAAAAGATATCGGGAATAATACCGCCGCCGCCATAGACGATCCGACCCGAAGCTGTGCGGTACTGAAGGGATTCTGGTATGGCGATCTTAGTTTCATCTACAAACTCCCCGCGTTTGGCGCGCTCTTCAAGCTCCCGCTCATACGCTTCTGTTGACATGCCTTCAAAGGGTTTTTGGATGCAGCGCCCACTGGGGGTGAAATACCGAGAAAAAGTAATCCGTACTGCGGAACTATCTGGAAGATAACGCTGCGTTTGTACGACGCCTTTGCCGAAGGAGCGCTGCCCAACGACTAATCCCCGGTCCCAGTCTTGCACCGCCCCAGCTACAATCTCACTCGCCGAAGCGCTACCTGGGCTAATCA
Organism: uncultured Sphingobacteriaceae bacterium; assembly: GCA_964655255.1. GTDB lineage: Bacteria > Bacteroidota > Bacteroidia > SpSt-205 > SpSt-205 > SpSt-205. Next base: position 4,632 of record CAZZMF010000049.1, on the reverse strand, counting down.
TCACGATTAGGGGGCCTTTTTCGTAAGTGCTGTAATAGCTCGTGGCAACATAGCTGGTATTACTTTCAGGTACTCGCCCTTGGGTGTAGACGATCTTTTTGCCCTCTGCAATAAACTCATCTGCTATCCTTTGCGCCATGTGGAGATAGCCGCCGGGGTTATCCCGCAAGTCTAAGATGATACCTTTTACGCCGGCGTCTTTGAGGTCGCGGAGTGCTTTGCGCAGTTCATCATGACTGGTCTCTGAGAAGCGCCGGAGTTGAATATATCCCACATCACCGATTTTCCCGGCGAAGGAGATGGCGTGCATCGGAATGCGATCCCGTACAATCTCAAACTCTAATAACTCTGGTTCGCCGGGACGCAGAATCTTCACGCGGACCTTGGTGCCTTTTTTGCCGCGCAGAAGGCGCATCACATCTTGATTAGTGATGCCTTTGCCGGCGACATTTTGTCCATCTACTTCAACGATGCGGTCGCCGGATTGGATGCCCAGAAGCTCACTCGGTCCGCCGCGTATCGGTGCCACGACCATGATAGTATCATCCACGATTTGAAACTCCACGCCGATTCCCTCGAAGCCCCCGGACATTTGGGCTTCCTCCTGCTGCTGAAGTTCCTTTGGGATATAGAAGGAATGCGGGTCCAGCCCTCGGAAAAGTCCCTCTATGGCTTTACGGATGAGTTCTTCTTGGGAGATGGGGCGATAATAGTACTTCTCCACCAGCTCCACGATGAGCTGAAACTTGCGTAGATCATCGCCTTGGAGGCGCTCTGGTTCAGCTTCTCGCCACCGGAAGCCCAGCAAAAAGAGCAGCAGACCACACGAGAAGCCTAAGCCACCCCATCCAAGCCACCATAATCTATGCATACTACAAAGCTAACGCTTTTTTAGTATCTTTTGTGTCTGCTCACCATAAGCGACCCTTTGCCCAGCCCACCATACCTCATAAGCGCAGTGTACGGTGGTCTCCCGCACCCATAAAAGCGTGGCTATGATTTCTACTTCGCTGCCGACCGGCACAGCCCCTATATGATTCACTGAGAGATAAGTACCAATCCCCTCTTCGTCAGGGTCTTTCATGTCCAGCACAAAGAGCCGGCATGCCCATTCGGCGTCTTGGGCTAATGCAAAAGTAGAGTAGTATGGATGCACTTCCTCGCCATGAAACTGAGCCACCTTATCAGGCGTGACACGGGTAAGATAGCGCTTTTGATCCCCTGGGCGAAAAGGTACGCGCATTAGAGCAGGCGGCTAATCGCCAGCGCCACAGACATATTGCCTTCTATCTTTATCTTGCCAAACATGAACGCCGTAGCAGCACTGGTGCGCCCCGAAATGATATCTGAAAATACATCACTGCTAAGGCGTACAGTACAGTCAGCAGGCTTGTCTTCGTTGGAGAGCTTTGGGGGAATCTGATGAGTATCTACATGGATGATTTTATCGCCGTCTAAGACAAACTTTACACTGGCTCGCAGGTCCGAAGCCCGGGCGACCCGCTCGCTGATCGCCTGCTGGATCTCTTCCAAAGTCATATGCCAAAGGTACGACATTCTGGCTACCTTTGAGTGAATGGACCTGCGAGAAGCTCACCTACCCGGCGTCGGGCGTAAATACACGCTCAGTCTCAAGCAGGGCGGAAAACTCGTTCTTATCTTGCATAATAGCGGGCAGCGGGAGCTTTTTTGGATAGAGCCAGCGGAAGATGACCCCTCCCTAAGCATAAAGCTTACCGAAGAAGAAGCCCGCGAGATGGCATTTATCCTTGGGGGCGTGCGATACCAACCCCTTCCCGCTGATAAGGTGAACTTTCTTCTTCAAGAGGTAGTCATGGAATGGGTCCCCGTCAGCGAAGGGTGCGAAATGGAGGGACGCACCTTGGCAGAACTGGAACTGCGGCGGCGTACAGGCGTGTCTGTGATCGCCATCCTCCGAGAAGGTAAAACTATCCCCAGCCCCGACCCATACCGGGAGCGGATTCAAGCCGGAGATACCTTGGTAGCCGTAGGTACCCGCGCTCAAATAGAGCGTATCCTTCCTATGTGCCAGCGCTGATGCACACCCCGCCTATTCATGAGTTAGGCGCTCTGGGGGGGCTGTTTATTGTCTTCTTTGTGCTGGCGTGGATGCTCCAACGCTGGCGCATACCCGCCTTACTGGGGTTTATGTTAGCGGGCTTTTTGATGCAGAGTTATACCCCGCGTCTTGTAGAGCCTGTACTGCCTATTGTTGGGGAAGTTGCTGTGTGGCTTCTCTTTTTTTTCGTCGGACTGGAATACTCCCCGGAAAACCTTGCTAAGCTTAGCCGCAGCATCGCTCGCCCGGGACTGATAGACTTCGGGATAAACTTTGGGGGGGTGACTGCCGTTGCGCTGCTTTTTTCCTCGCCTGTACAGGCGGTGCTCATGGGGAGCGCTATGTATCCCAGCAGTACAGCTATTGTTGCGCGGCTTTTACTGGACTACGGACGCTTAGCCAGTGCAGAGGCAGAACTCCTGCTGGGGCTTTTGATATTTGAAGATATCGTAGGGGTGGCGCTCTTGGGATTTTTGACGCCGCTATCGCAAGGGGGAGAGTTGAGCTATGTCCTGCTGCTTCGGATCGGGGGGGCGCTGCTGGGGACTTTTGCGACTTTCTGGATACTGTACAAATGGCTCCTTCCCTGGGCGCTGCGTCGGCTGCCCCCTTTAAACGAAGAGCCCCTGACCGTGTTTCTCACTTTTGGTCTGGTAATGGCGGTGGGTGCCCTCGGGCATGAAGTAGGACTCTCGGGCGCCCTGACAGCCTTTCTCTTAGGTGTGCTGGTGCCGGAAGGCAGCGCACTCTATCATGCCGCCGAAAAGTTTCTCGCTCCCATCCGGGAGTTGAGCGTGGGGCTTTTCTTTTTCGCTTTGTGCTACTTCGTAGAAGTCACTCGGCTGCCTTTTGCGCTGGGGATCGGCTGGCTACTCTTAGCCTTAGTGCTCAAAGGGCTCTCCACTTACTGGGCAGCACGCGTATGGGGTCTCAAGCCTAAAACTGCCCTGCGCGCTGCGCTCAGCTTCCTCCCCAAAGGAGAGTTTTCCTTGCTTTTTGGGGTGCTGACGGAGGTCTGGCGCTCGCTGATCCTACTGCTTGTTTTGGGGACTTCGGTGGTGGGTACGCTGGCTTTTGCCCTGGCAGAAAGCCTCACCGCCCGTCTCTTTCCCAAAAAAGCGCCCGCCCGTCCTATTCAGCGCCCGATATAAGGGATTTTCGCAGGTTTGTAAGGTGTCAGATTTTGTCGGCAAAGCTATGAATAATCTCGCCGAGCGTCTCCTCCACTTTGCACAGATTGGGGCAGTGGGCGTACTGCTCCTGTATGCTCAGTCTAAGCCCGCATATCTATTTTACACGGCAAAAGGCAAGCCCATCACTTATAAACAGGTGCGATCCCTGCTCAGTCGGGCGGATGTGGTGTTTTTTGGGGAGCTCCATGATGATCCGATTGCGCACTGGCTGTGTCATGAGCTTTTGCGGGACCTGCACAAAGGTCAAAAAGTAGCTCTGGGCATGGAGATGTTTGAGACGGATCAACAAGCGGCATTAGACCGCTACCTGCGTGGCGAAGTGACGATGAAGCAGCTCGGAGAGATTATCAACTTGTGGCCTAACTTCTCTACGGATTATGCGCCGATAGTGGATTTTGCGAAAGAAGCGGGCATTCCCGTGTATGCCACGAATGCCCCGCGGTCTCTCGCCCGCGAAGTAGCTCGTCAAGGCTTAGCTGTCATAGAGAGCTGGAGTGATACTCAAAAAGCCCTGGTAGCGCCTTATCCGATAGCGCGGTTGGACTCATTGCCCTCTTATCAGCGTATGGCGGAGATGGCTGCTGGGCACGGGATGAATCCAGACTACTTTCGCCAAGCCCAAATGCTCAAAGACGCCACGATGGCACACCGCATCGCCCGATACCGGCAAGAGGGGGTGCTGTTTTTCCACATCAACGGCAGTTATCATAGTGATTACAAGGAAGGGATCGTCGCCTACTTGAAGGTTTATGCGCCGCATTTGAAGGTCGTCACGATTACGACGGTTTTGACGCCGGACCCGATGCGGTACCGCCCGCCTAAGAAGCCCATAGCGGACATTATCTTAGTCGTACCTGAACGAATGACTCGGACACACTGATGCGGTACGATATAGCGGTGATTGGAGCGGGTGTCGTAGGGGCTGCCGTAGCCTATCGCCTGCGCGAGAGCTTGCCCGATGCGCGCCTCCTTGTCTTAGAGAAGGAAAGCGCTCCGGCTTTTCATCAAAGCGGGCGCAACTCCGGGGTAATTCATTCGGGGATTTATTACAAGCCCGGCTCTCTCAAGGCCCGCCTGTGTGCTCAAGGGCGCGAGCAGCTGTATGAGTTTGCGCAGCGGGAAGGCATTCCCCACGAGCGGTGCGGGAAAATCATCCTGGCTACCGACGCTTCTGAACTGCCTCGTTTGCAGAAGCTCTACGAGCGCGGTCTGGAAAATGGCACGCCCGGGATTCGCTTGCTTTCCTCAGCAGAAATCACCGCATACGAACCCGAAGCACGCGGCGCCGGGGCTATCTATGTTCCCGTGACGGGCATCATAGATTATAAGGCGCTTACGGAACGGCTCCTCCAGCTCAGT
>CAZZMF010000048.1:0-7364 GCA_964655255.1 uncultured Sphingobacteriaceae bacterium | reverse complement strand
TAGTGATACCGATCACGGCAACGCCGCCTTTATCTTTGAGCTCATCTATTAGCAGCAGAAACTGGAGGGTTGCGCCGTTGAGCCACTCTAAGTTTTTTTCTCGGTCAGGGAAGAGGGCTTCTATTTCTTCAAAAACGAGTAGAGCTGGCGCATGGTGTAGTGCGCGATGTACGACCCTGCGCAGACGGTGTTCAGTTTCTCCATACCACTTGGAGGCAAGGGCAGGTGTATGAATGATCTTATGGTAAAAGCCCGTAGCCTGAGCAAATCGCCGAATGAGATAGCTTTTACCGCTGCCAGGTGGACCTTCTACTAAGATGACGGGTGCCCGAGAAACGCCGTAATGACTTGCTTGTTTAGGTAGAGCGAGGGGCAGATAGACCCACTCTATCAAAGCCTCCTTTTCAGCATCCATGCCATATACTTCGGGGAAAAGGCGTTCCATGAGGGTAGGCATGGAGGGCAGGGAAGTGGGAGCAGACAAAGAAGCATCGCCTCGGCTACGACGGCTATACCGTTCAAGCAGCGCCTGGACAGAAGGCAAGCGTCCCAGGCGATCTATGTAGCGACGCAGCAGCCGCCGCAGGTTGGGCGCATCGTAGTGCGTAAGTGGGTATGTAGGTCGTACAAAGCCCGCTTCCCGCCCCTCTCGGGCAATCAACAGAAGCTCCCGACGATCCAACCGTTCCAGGAGCTCCTCAACCGTCAGCATCGCCATGTGGCGAGGGTAGGAGTCGCACCTACCGAATACCCACCTCAGCTCGCCTCCATAAAGGTATAAACTTCTGCGCAAGCGAAGCCCTGCCCTTATGTACGGCATATCGCTTATATTTGACGCGCATGCGTTATCTCTGGCTACTGATTATCCTGGGCTTGGGCTGCTCGGGCAGCCGAGAAAAGCAAGGCAGCCTTTATGTATCCGACCAGACCACGCCCACGCGCGGGGATTGGGTGATTACCTATACCCTTTCCGACCCCGAAAACCTCAACCCTACCAACTCCACCAGCGCAGATGCCCAATACATTCAGAGTTATATTTACTTCTCTCTACTGAGCGTCGATCCCCGAGATACCACCTATCCTTATGTACCTGCCCTTGCCGTCGGGCTTCCAGAAATCTCCCCTGATGGGATGCGTTATACTTTTGAGATACACCCCGCCGCCCGATGGGATAACGGCGAACCCGTCACCGCAAAAGATGTAGAGTTTTCCTTCAAAGTCATCAAAAATCCCCTCGTGGACTGCGCGCCGCTCCGTCCATATTATGACTTCGTGGAGGATGTAAGCATAGACCCTAAAAATCCCCGCCGTTTCACCGTCATCACTAATCGCAAGTACATGTTAGCCCTCTCTTCTATCGGGACGATGTACATTCTGCCGCGCTATGTGTATGACCCCGAAAACCTCATGGACAAATACTCTATTCGCCAACTCAATCGGGAAGCAGACAAGCTACGCAACGACCCTAACATTCGGCGTTTCGCAGAGAGGTATAACAAAATGCAACGAGAACCTAAAGATATTGTAGGCTGCGGACCGTATCTATTAGAAGAGTGGACCACGGGGCAGCAGATTACCTTGCGTCGTAAAGCCACTTGGTGGGCAGACTCGCTCACTGGCATCGCTTATGAAGCCTATCCTGACAAGATTGTTTATCGCATCATCAACGACCACAATACCGCTATCACCGCCCTCAAAGCCCAAAAAATAGATGTAATGAACGGCATCCCCGCAAAAGACTTTATGGAACTCAAAAAGAATACGAGCTTCACTGAGCATTTTAGGCTGGAAACGCCGCCGATGTTTGCTTACTCATATATTGGGCTCAACATGCGTCCGCAAGGACGGCGTCCTATCTTCACAGATGTACGGGTCCGGCGTGCCTTGGCGCACCTGGTGGATGTAGATATGATTATCAAAAAGTTCTCCTATGGGCTGGCGCAGCGTGTGACGGGTCCACTCTACCCCATGCACAAGGGCTCTTATAACGACACCCTTCGCCCTATTCCCTACGACCCGCAAAAAGCCGCCCAACTCTTAGACGAAGCCGGCTGGAAAGATACAGACGGGGATGGCGTGCGCGAGAAAGTCATAGATGGCAAGCGCATCCCCTTGGAGTTTGACATCTATATCAACGCAGGCAACGAAGTACGCCTCCAGATTGCCCAGATTATCAAGCAGGAAGCCGAAAAAGTCGGCATGAAAGTCAATATCGTGCCGCTGGAGTGGTCGGTATTTTTGGAGCGCACGAAAAAGCATGACTTTGATGCTTATATCGGGGCGTGGGTGGGCAGCCATAATCCCCAAGACCTCAAACAAATCTGGCATACCCAGAGCTGGGCAGAAGGCGGCTCCAACTACGTGGGCTTCGGTAATGCCCAAACCGACGCTATCATAGAGGAGATTCGCCAAGAACTCAACAAAGAAAGGCGCGATTCGCTCTATCGGCTCTTCCACAAAATCGTATATGATGAGCAGCCGTATATCTTCTTGACGGCACCGCTGGAGCGGATAGCAATCCATCGCCGCTTCCGCAATGCGTATGTAAGTGCGATCCGTCCGGGCTTTTTCCCGTCGGGCTTCTGGACGCCTAAGAACCTCGTACGCTACGGCAAATCCGCTACCGCCCAATGACTGCGTACCTGCTCAGACGCTTGCTATTTTTCATTCCTACGCTGTTTATCATCACCCTACTATCGTTTCTGATTAGCCAGTCTGCGCCAGGCGATCCCGTAGAACAAATGCTTGTAGGGCGCGCCGGCGCCGGCGGCGACCAACTCGCCGAACGCCAAGCCTCCATGCAAGCTTACATGGAAAAGCGCCGAGAACTGGGCTTGGACTTGCCGGTATTTTACTTTGCTATCGCGCCACTGGCAGAACCCGAGACCCTCCATCGCATTCCCCAAGTGCCTGTACAAGATGCCCTGCGCCGACTGGTGTATAAGTTCGGCAACTGGGAAGCTATCCAAGAAGCTTATCATGCCTACTTACAGTTAGACTCGGCTTTTTTTGCCACTGCTTCCGATACAAGCTGGGGGGAGAAGCGCACGGAAGCTCGCGCTATCCTTACGCTCCTCCCCCAAGAAAAAAACTACGATGAACTGCTCTATCGTCTCCGCCAACTGGAAGGGCTTCTCATACCTGCTCTGCGCCCTTATTATGAAAACCTCGTGCAAGCCGTAAATGCCCTTCCTACCCGGGCACAGACCTGGAAGGTATATATTCCTACCATCCATTGGTACGGCACCAATAATCAGTATCACCGTTGGCTCATGGGACTGCTCCGAGGAGACTTTGGCATCTCGTACCAAGACAAGCGCCCTATCGCTCAGAAACTCGGAGAAGCCGTGCGCTGGTCCCTCGTCATCAATCTTATATCCATCGTGCTGGCATATCTCATCGCCATCCCCTTGGGGGTAACTTCGGCTGTGCATCGCGGTAGCCTCCGCGACCGAAGTATCAGTCTGACGCTATTCATGCTGTATTCCCTGCCAAGCTTCTGGGTGGGGACGATGGCGATAGTCTTTCTCTGTGGGGGGCATTATTGGGCGATATTCCCACCAGGCGGCGTGCAAAGCACGGAACATTCTGCCGACTGGCCCCTAATGAAGCGGCTCGCTGATTGGGCATACCACCTGATTCTGCCCGTGATTGTCTACACCTACGGGTCGTTAGCGTTCCTCAGCCGGCAAATGCGGACTGCCCTTTTGGAGACCCTTCAGCAGGACTACATTCGTACCGCCCGCGCCAAAGGCCTACCCCAGCGGCTCGTTATCTGGAAACATGCCTTCCGAAACTCTCTCATCCCTATCATCACGCTGCTGGCGTCGGTCTTCCCAGCTATGATTAGCGGGTCAGTGATATTAGAGACTATCTTCTCCATCCCGGGTATGGGCTTTCTGAGCTATGGCGCCATGGTCGCACGGGACTACCCGACGATTATCGCTGTATTCACTATTGGAGCGGTGCTGACGCTGGTCGGTATCCTCGTAGCGGATATTCTGTATGCGGTGGTGGACCCACGGATTAGCTACACCAAACGCTAAACCGATATGACAGCATCCGCAATAGCCCATTCCCCACGCGCTCGCGCATGGGAAGCCTTCAAAAAGAATAAACCCGCTTATTTTTCCCTGTGGTTCGTGGTATTTATGGCTATGGTGGCTTTATTCGCTGACTTCCTTGCCTACAATAAGCCCATCATTGCTTCCTATAAGGGCCAGATAATCTTGCCCATTTTTCGGGACTATGGGGAGAAGCTTTTTGGGCTGAAAATGTGGGAGCCTGAACTGCGAAAGTTAGACTGGCGTCGGGCTGAGCTTGATTGGGCGGTGTGGCCCCCCGTCCGCTATGCGCCCGAGGAGCTTGACCTGCGAAATGCCCCTGCTGTAGGACCTTTTGACGAACAGGTGATTGACTCGCCTGCTGAACGGCACTATCTCGGCACCGATAATCTCGGGCGCGACTTGCTAAGCGGTCTCATCCACGGTACGCGCATATCACTGACAGTAGGTCTGGTCTCGGTCGGCATCTCTGCTGTGATAGGGATTTTGCTGGGGGCACTGGCAGGATATTTTGGGGATACTTCCCTCCAAGTGAGCCGAGCCACCTTGTGGCTGGGTCTGCCAGGGGTACTACTGGGGCTCTACTATGCCTTCTATGTGCGGCGCTTCGTCCTCGCAGAAGCCCTCGGCACAAGTTTCCTCCATTTCCTTGGAAGCCTCTTAATATCGCTCATTATCGGTACAGCGATAACGGTATTAGTATGGCTGCCCTCGCGCCTGCTCAAACGCACCGCATGGGGCGGCAAACGCATTCACCTTTGGGTGGACCTTACCATCAGTCGCTTGATAGAAGTGATGATCTCCCTGCCGACGACTTTGATGATATTTACGGTGGCAGCCATAGCCAAACCCAGCCTTTTTCTCGTGATGGCGGTCATAGGTCTGACCTCATGGACAGGCATAGCACGCTTCACTCGCGGCGAGATGCTGAAAGTGCGTAGCTTAGACTACATTCAAGCGGCGCGGGCTTTGGGGTACTCCGACCTGCGCATTATGTTTCTCCATGCCCTGCCTAACTCCCTCGCCCCTGTGCTGGTGTCTATTGCATTTGGTGTAGCTTCGGCGATACTGGTAGAGTCGGGGTTGAGTTTTTTAGGGATTGGGGTGCCGCCGACGACCGTCACGTGGGGATCGCTTCTATCGGCCGCGCGCAGCGCTACTGGGGCTTGGTGGTTAGCGGTTTTTCCAGGGATAGCCATATTTACAGTAGTTACGGTCTTCAATCTGCTGGGTGAGGGCATTCGCGACGCTATAGACCCGCGCCTACAAGAGAGGTGAGCTATACAGGAGGGGCGCTTCTTTTATTATGGATGGTATTGCTGGGGATATGGGTCATTCGCCTACCCTCTGAGAAGCTTTACGCTCCCCGCCCATGGGTATATCTATGGTTAGCGGTTCGGGTACTTTTACGAGGGGGAATAGGATTTTTTGCCGTGCTGGCATGGGAGAGTTATCGTGCACCGTCTCCTCCGCCAGCCTATGCCCTCGTGGTAGATGCCGCCTGCCCCGAAGCATGGACCGCCGCTACCCAGATTGCCAGAGGACTATTCGCTGAGCGGCAGCGCGTCGGCCTACTCGCCGTGACCAGTAAAAGCGCTTTCTGGGCGATCCCTCCTACCCAGGATTCTATCCTTTTTTCTGCCCTGCTTGATCGCCTCAAAGAAGGTGCGCCAACCTCTATGGATACAGTAGCTTACCACGCTGCTTTACGCCAGCTGCGCCCTTATGTGCGCACGCACTCCTTCACCGCTGCGGTGTGGATAGGACGCTTCGCAGATGGACCCAGCGATGGCATTCGTTTATCCTTGTGTCCAGGCAAGCTCACTGATCTTCAAAACTTGCAGTTGCCATCCCCGCCTTTGAGCGAGGCGAAATGGTACGGTTTGGGCGCTTTACTTTGCGTCGGACTGCTCCTCATCGGGGAGGGGTACTTCTATCTCCTGCGGAAGCACCTTCCCTTGCGCCCGCAGCCTTAGCACTTCTACGAGGGGATTGAGCTTTCGCAAGTAGTCCCAACGCTCCTCAGATGTATGAACTACCTCTTGGACTTCTGGAAAAGCATCGGGTTTCGCCAAAAGCTGTACCCGAATATCCTCCCGCTCTAAGTGCCTGCGCAGAAAAGTCTCCAAATGCCCGCATTGTACCGCATACATGGCTACATGGGACTCGTGCGGTACCCAAATCTCCAGCCGAGTATCCGTTATCTGGTACTTCTGCCGGCAGAAATACTCAACAAGCTGGGGACTATGATCTGGCCGCTTGCTATAAGCCGCCATCGCCGCCTGCCAGTCTTCTTGCGTAAGCGGCTGTTTAGGGGTCTGGCTTAGGACTTTTTTTTTACCTCATCCAAGCTCCGGGGAAGGGCAGAGCGCACCGCTCTTGTCGCTGTCTCTGATGCAGGTGCTGGAGCAGGCGTAGCCACTGGCACAGCCCCGCCAGAAGGCGTACTCCCCACAACGCTCTCCTCCAAGGCTTGAGGAAGAAGAGCGATTTTGAGTATTGTCGTCTCCAGCGCTATCTCTGGTGAGCGGGTATAGCTCAGTCGTCGCTCCCCTTCTAAAAGTAAGTCTATCGCATGAAGGAGAAAAGCCTCGCTGTAGAAGCCAGCTGCTTGCGTATAGCGTTCTCGGTAATGGGGGGGAATGCTCTCACCCAAGGCGGCAGGATGATACTTGGCTAAGAGCAAATGCCGAAAGTGCTCCAGAAGGCCTGTGAGGAGCGCGGCGGGGTCATGCCCTGCCTGAATATAGCTGCGCAAGCTCTGAAGAGCTTCCTCCGCTCGCCAGTGCTGAAGCGCTTCCCCTAAAGCAAAATAGGCATCATAATCCAGCGTCTCCAACGCATTTATGACGGCGGCGTAGGTAAGCTGCCCCCCTGAGCGACTTACAAGCTGGTCAAATAGGCTCAATGCATCCCGCAGTCCCCCCTCTGCTTTGGCAGCTATTAGAAATAAGGCGTCTTTTTCAGCATAAATCCCCTCCTGCTCGGCAATGTAAGCTAAACGCTCAGCAATAGCCTCAGTAGGAATCCGCCGAAAGTCAAAGCGCTGACATCGCGAAAGGATCGTCGCAGGGATTTTGTGCTTCTCTGTGGTAGCCAAGATAAAGACCACATGGGGGGGCGGCTCTTCTAAGGTCTTCAAAAAAGCATTGAATGCCGCTGTCGTAAGCATGTGCGCTTCGTCTATAATGTACACTTTGTACCGCCCCTCAGGAGGGGTAAGCTGCACTTGATCCGTAATCAACCGAATATCTTCTACGCTATTGTGGGAAGCGGCATCTAACTCAATCAAGTTGAGGG
>CAZZMF010000047.1:0-7365 GCA_964655255.1 uncultured Sphingobacteriaceae bacterium | reverse complement strand
CATTGATAAGTACCGTTATTATCTCTCACAGCAAAGGCGCCGCCGGAGCGTCCGTCGGCATTTGCAGCCACATATCCGCCCGCCACACCTGTCTGCTGTCCAGCGCCATAAGCGCCGCCGCCATTAGTGGGGAGATTACCGATCGTACTGCCGCTACCCAGTCCAATAGCCCCCCATCCATCCGAAGCGGTATTGACGGCTGAGATGGCGGGACCGGAGCTATTATCACCGACGGTGCCCCGGATCGCCGGGCGCTGCCCCCCCGTCACTTGGGCATAGATGCCTATCCACCCGGATGGCGCATCCAGCGAGACGCGGGCGTTATTCAACGTAGCCGAAGTATTGGAGCCCACCCAGTGTTCGCCGCTGCTCAAAATGCGCCAACGAGTGGTATTATCAACCACCAGCCGGAAATCCTTGGCGTCCGTAGTACCAACGAAATGATTGGAAGGGTTGGTACCGGCATTGCCGAGGAGCTTCCAGTCGGATGCGTCTGCTCCCCAGGTGGCATCACCGCGCAGGAGGTGCTTCGGGTCCGTGGCCGCAGAAAACCGTCCCAGCACCCCCTGAGCATCCGTCTGTGCCAGCACCGTGCCTGTGCCGCTCAGATCCTCTACCCGTAGCGTACCAGTAGCCAGATGCAGACGATGGGTAGGACTCGCCGTGCCAATACCCACATTTGTATTTGTCTGTGCCCACACCAGACCAGCAAGCCAGCTAACTATCAGAAATCCACGCATATCACGGGGTATTTTGAGGTACTTCTGGCAGACGCACACCTACATGGCGAGAAATGCGCAATCCCTCCGGCGTATAGGTGTCATTGCGCCGGGCGACTGCCCACCAGTAGAAGCGGGTTTCACAATCGGGCTTCGTGCTGCGCACGCGAAAGCCCGTCCTATCCCGCTCTGCTACATAAAGCCCGCAGTCCTCCCCCAGTCCCTGCAAAAAGACATACATCGGAAACTGCTCAGAGACATACAGATTGAAAGCCAGCGCCGGGTCAAAGGCGACCCATGCTTCACCTTTCTGCAGGTGCGCTTCTCCCCTATCCATGAAAAAGATCTCCGGAGACTCTGGACAGACCAGCGCATGGAGAGAGCCGACAGATGAGCTTATGACAGTGGAGGTGCCGGGCGGTGTGAAACTACCCCCGCCTGTCACCTGTCCCCAGATTTTGTACTGAGTCCCTCCGATGAAAGCTGCGACGAGCGCTCGCGCAATCTGCGTTCCCGAGACGGGCGCTTCAAACCGTCCCGCTGCCCGATCGCCTGAGGTATTCTCAGCATATGCGACGATCCCGTGGTTTGGTCCGGTACCGACGATCCCCGGACCCATGTCCCAGTGGAGGAAATCACTCACGCCTACCATGCCGACCAGTCCGACACCTGGCGCGCTGGTGGGTCCGGCAGTTTGCTGGGCGCCATAGCCCACTGCGCCAGCGCGGGGACCATTTCCCTGCGTGGCTATCCCCAGTACCACGCCAACGCCCGAACTGCTGGCTTTGTATCCATACACCGCCCGAAGCGTATCAGCACCAGACACCTGAAGAACCGCCCGGCTGTGCAGGGGAGTGGTCAAGCCCACCAGAATACGCCCATCCACAAGAAACCGCATCCGTTCTGTATTATTCGTACGAATACGGAGCTCCTGAGCGTCGGTGGTACCCAGAAAGTTTATCGTTGGGTCTGTACCGCTATTCCCCGTGAGGTTCCAGTCGCCGAGGTCTGGTCCCCATGTCCCATCCCCCCGCAAAAAATCCCCGGCATTTCCACTAAAGTCTATTCGTTCAGTAACCCCATCTGGATCCAGTCCGACCAGGGCTATGCCGGTACCGCTGATGCCCTCTACCCGCACAGCCCCCTCTTTTACATGGAGGCGCTCGGTAGGGCTACTGACCCCAATACCTACATTCTGCGCCCGAAGTATTAGCAAGCCCGTTATCAAAATGCCGATGCGCATACTTCGCAGCAAAAATAGCGACATTTCCTTAGATATGAAAAATGTGCATAGCTGGGATACGATGTGGCCTGACGCGAATCGCCTTGTAGAAGGTAAATGCGCTGCCAGATTAGGGAGGGGGCTGGGTTTCTTATTGTATTGGGTGATACCCAAGCCCCTATTTGCTTTTCTATTGTGCAGCCTTGCTGGGAAAGAACAAAATACTGGCAGAGAAGAGATTACATTGGGTGGGCGGCGGCGCCTTCGGCGCCGCCGCCCACCCATAAAAGGCAGAGCAATGCACCACTTTGATATTAGCCCCTCTCAAACTAAAACTCTGATAGCCATTCCAATCGCACCAAAGCACGCCGCAGATCCCACGGCATGCCCAACTGCCGCCCCACCGCAAAAGTCGTCTGAAGGAGACCAGCAGCAAGACGCGTCTGAAGAATAACTCCAAAAGCTTGCAGCAGCGTCTGACCCCGCCCATACAGGTCTATTTGCGTCATCTCAGCAAAAGCCCCGATATATCCATCCTCTTCTATGGAGAGACGCAGCTCGCCAAGACCGTGAATATAGCCACTGGTAGGGAAAGTATTTTCTGGAAAGGCGCGCAGCGAATGCGCTCCTCCGGCACGAGGCAGTTCATTCTCAAAAACCCCTTGACTAAGGTAGCGATAGCCCATGGCACCAGTGCGCAGCGAGAGTACATTACCAAGGGGGATATACCGTTGAACCGTCCCTGACAGTTCTTGAAAAGTCCCCACTGCTGGGAGCCGCTCATAAGCTAACTTAGGTAAGCCGGGATTACGAAGGTAGCCGCGTCGCCCTTGAGTTCCCATCAGAGACACTACCCAGCCTCTTCGCGGCGCAAGCCGAATATCTACTTGCTCGTACTGCCAGCCCAGGCGAATGCCCCTTCGCTGGAAGTCCAGTACGGGCGGTGGGGGCCAAACCCTGTCTTTGAAGGGCTGGGTATTGATAAGCCGTGAAGTTGTTGTTTGCAGTCCTCCAACGATGCGCAAGGTAGGTGTGAGCCGATAGCGCATTTCGGCGTGGGTTTCACGAGTGAGGAAGCTGGTATCTTGCCGCCACAGCGAAAAGCCCCCCTCAACTTCCACATATCCTCGTACCAGATATGGGAAGGTAAAGAGCAGATAGAGGCGCTGGGAGCTGGCTGGAAGTTGAGCAAAGCGGACTTCTATTTTTTCACCCAGCCGCAACGGGCTAAGAAGTGCCAGCTCTAAATGACCAATCACTTGAGCGCGGCTCGTACTTGTAGCAGGCAGAAGGGATAGCGCACCGTCTATGCGATTGCCTGTTTTGGGCTTAAGGTCCACTTCTATCCATGCAAGCCCCGGAAAAAGCCACAAGCGCGGCGTATCTACTACTGTCGCATAAGGGCTGCTGCGGATGCGTCTGGGCAAGTTCTCTAACTGCATCAGGCGCAAAGGGTGTCCCGGACGCAACCCTGTGATTTGGTAGAAGGCGCTGCGAGGCGCTAACCACTTGCCGCGCAGGAGAACCGTATCTAAGCGAACTCTTTCTCCGGGGATGATGCGCAGTCGTCCCATACAGCGTCCTTCTTCATCACAGGTAAGGTCTTTCCATGCCACGCTACAGAAAAGATAGCCTGCATCCAGAAAGCGCCTTTGTATCCCTAAGGGTATCTCTCGAAGCAGTGAAGGGGTCAGAGGTTTGCCCTCCCACTGACGAGAAAGGCGATGAGGCAGCACCTGAGCCGTGTCCCCTTCCCATCGGAGCGCATGAAGCCGATACTTAGGTCCAAGCACGCCTGATAGGGGATGTGCCCCCCAGTAGCCCCACTCCCGTAGAATGCTATCCCAGCGTGCCGTGTCTTTTGCCCAGTTTTGCCACTGGCGAGCTTCCTTGCTCGTTAGCCCTACCCAAAGTACCTGTACCCATATAAGCAGCATGGGATCTCATGCCGTGACAGTCGACACCACAGACAGGCTTTGGATACGGCGCCACCATACCCACAGCAGCACCATAGCAGAAGGAACCCAATAGACCCATTCCGCTGACCACATCCATGTAAGGCTCGCTCCCATGTAGTCCATGAAAATCGCATACCCGACATAAAGCAGGATAATGCCAACTTCTACAAAGAAGGCATGAAACACCTGACCTACGCCCACGACCGCAGATATCAGCAGCGCAGAGGCAGGCATCAGAAAAACCGAGATAGCCACCATGCGCAGATCACGTACGGCTTGAGCATAGATAGCGGTATCCTGGGTAAAAACCCGTATCCAAAGTGGCGCAAACCCTGCCAGGACCGCTGCTATGAGGAGATTCAGCCCTTGGCTTAGAAAGAAAGCTCGGCGCATCGTCTGGATAAGCTGCCGCCGATCTTTGGCACCCCAGAAATACCCCGTCAGCGTCCCCACCGCCGTAGAAAATGCCCACGTGGGAAGCATAGAAAAGCTGTAAAGACTGCGAACAATATTCGCCGAAGCTAAAGCAATCTGCCCTCGCCGCTCAATAAGCAGAAAAAACACTACCCATCCTGTCATGCCGACAATATTCTGCAAGATGGCAGGACCTGCATACCGTAGCAAAGGAAAGTACCACTTATCCCTGGATCTGATAGGCGACAGGAGAGCATACCTTTGCCAGCGCAAAGCCATAAAGAGGTACAGCGTCGCAAGGTACTGGGCAAGGACCGATCCAGCGATTACGCCTTTTATGCCCCAGGACAGTCTTACTACGAAGATAAGGTTGAGAAGCAGATTAGATATAGCCAGCAGGAGGTTAGCATGCAGGATGAAAGGCGTTTGGGCTGTGCCGCTGTAGTAGCCTCGCAGCACCCCAAAAAGCATGAGGGGAAAAAGCTCGAGGCTTCGCCACTTCAAAAAATATGCAGTAGTTTGCTGGGTCGCTCGTTCATGCAAGAGCATTTGCATCAGGGGGGCTGCCCCATATGCCAAGCCTATAGTGAGCCACATCCCCACCAATGCTCCTACCCCTATAGATTGGCGCAGAAGAGTGCCTAACTTTTCGGGAGCGTTTTGTCCCAGCAGTTGAGCACTCAGGACCTGAACGCCTGTGCCTAAGCCAAGCCCTACAAACCCTATGGTCAAAAAAAACAGCACCCCAATACCGCCAGCTGCCAGTTCGGTCTGCCCGAGCAGTCCAAGAAAGATCGTGTCTATAAGGGAGACGGCATTTTGTGCGAGGCTGGCGCCCATGATGGGAAGGGCAATGCGCCAGATTTGCCGATAGCTGGCTTCCATTATGTCGGCAAAGCTACGGCTAAACGGTCCTCGGCTACAATCCCGTCGCGAAGTACGATTTGCCGGCGCATTCGGGCAGCTATATCTGGCTCGTGGGTCACCAAAACAACGGTGTGCCCTTTGGTGTTGAGTTCAAGAAATAGCCGCAGAATCTCTTCGCTGGTGGTAGAATCCAGATTACCTGTGGGCTCATCTGCCAGAAGGAGGGAAGGTTGATTTACCAGGGCGCGGGCGATAGCAACGCGCTGGCGCTGCCCGCCAGAGAGTTCATTGGGGCGATGATGCAAGCGATCGCCTAACCCTACCGCTTCTAACATAGCCTGAGCTCGGCGAAGCCTTTCCCGACGCGGCACACCCGCATACACCAAGGGAAGCGCTACATTTTCCAGCGCCGTGTAGCGCGGCAGTAAGTGAAAGCTTTGAAAGACAAAACCAATCTCCTGATTACGCAAGCGAGCCAGTTCGCGATCAGATAGACCAGTCGTATCCCGTCCCGCCAAACTATATCGCCCTTCTGTGGGCACATCCAAGCAGCCCAAGATGTGCATAAGGGTACTTTTGCCTGAACCAGAAGGACCAATAATCGCTACCAGTTCGCCTGCGTGGATCTCAAAGGAGACCCCCCTGAGCGCCCACACGCCCTCGCTTCCAAGAGGATAGAACTTCTTTACTTGCTCAAGGCGGATGATAGGCGCCATCTCACGCCCGCTCTAAATCCTCCAAGTAAATCTGTATAATATCAGGCGGGGGCGTAGCGCCATCATGTAAAAAGGCTTTTTTCGCTAAAAGCTGCTCTGGCGTCTCTACATGGTCAGGGTCAGGCAAGCAGCAATCCACAGGGCATACCGCAGCACATTGCGGCTCTTCATGAAAGCCTGTGCATTCGGTGCATTTACTGGGAACGATATAGTAGTACTCAGTAGAGAGGGGCGCATGGGGCGCATCCGCGTCCAGAATAGCCCCGTTTCCCAAGTCTATTTGTCCTGAGAGGTTTGTGCCATCCCTATAGCGCCACTGAATGCCTCCTTCGTAGATAGCGTTATTGGGGCACTCAGGTTCGCAGGCGCCACAGTTTATGCAGTCGTCGGTGATGCGTATAGCCATAGCTCTGCGAAGGTATGGATTAGAAACAAACAAAAATGTCTGAGGGGAGATAGGCGCTCAAAAGAAAAATGCGTCAGCGCAACCTTTCACACTGAGGCGATGGCGGCGGCGCCGAAGGCGCCGCCGCCACCCAAAAACTTAACCTTGCATCCGCCCCTTAAGAATCGCCCACCAATACATACGAGGTAGAACTTCGCGTTTGAGCAGCCACATGCTATATCGCTCTTTGCTCTGGTCAAATGGGAAGGTCTCCTGAGGCGTAAGATTGTAATCAAACTCCGCCAGAACAAGCTTCCCATAGCCAGTGATAATCGGGCAAGCGCTATAGCCGTTGTACTTCTTCGGCTGTTTGAGTTCCGTCGTTTTGTTTTCTATGCAATAAAGTAAGTTTTCTACCAGGGGGGTAGTTTGCTTACGGATGGCGGCGCCAGTCTTAGAAGTTGGGAGGCTACTGGCATCGCCCAGAGCAAAGATATTGGGGTAGCGATTATGCTGGAGAGTGTATTGATTGACGTCTATCCAGCCAAGGGGATTGTCAGGGACAGCCAAGGGGCTACGTTTGATGAAATCCGGGGCGCTTTGCGGCGGCACTACATGCAGCATCTCAAACTCTACCGCTACCCGCTGAGGCGTCTCTCCATTCCGATCTTCAAAGTACGCCACTTTGTTTTGACCGTCCACTTCTACCAGTTCATGCTTGAAGTGCAGGTCAATATGATAACGCTCAACCACCTTAAGCAAGGTGTCAGCATACTTTTTGACGGCAAAGATGACGGTACCAGCTGAGTAGAAATGAACTATGCCTGGTTTGAGCAGTCCGCGCCGACGCAGATTATCAGCGGTGAGGAACATGATTTTTTTAGGGGCGCCGCCACATTTGACTGGGGTACTCGGCGCAGTAAATACAGCTTTTCCTTTACCGGTTAGAGACTCTATGACCTTGTTCGTATAAACGGCTGTCTCAGGCGTATAGACGCTACAAATGCCGTTTTTTCCAAGCCATTCGGGAAGGCCTTTGATTTTATGCCAGTCTAACTGAATCCCTGGCGCCACGACCATGAAG
>CAZZMF010000046.1:0-7388 GCA_964655255.1 uncultured Sphingobacteriaceae bacterium | reverse complement strand
GGAGATTCTCTCTTACAATCTCAAACAGGAGGGCTACGAACCTCTTCTTGCTGAGAATGGGGAGACGGCGCTCCGGTTGGCTCAGCAGCATCAACCTGCGGTGATTTTACTGGATATCATGATGCCGGGTATGGATGGGCTGGAAGTGTGCCGCCGCCTGCGCAAGCTCCCAGAGACGCGAGAGAGTTATATTATTTTTCTCACCGCCCGAACGGAGGAGTTTGCGGAGTTGGCGGGGTTTGAGGCAGGTGCCGATGACTTTTTAGTCAAACCCATCCGTCCGCGTGCTCTTCTCAGCCGTCTGAAAGCCCTTTCTCGCCGCGCTGTACCCCTCCAACGCATACAGTTTCCCGGCTTAGAGATCGTGCCTGATGAGTACGCCGTGCATAAGGAAGGGCGGGTGATTCCCCTTTCCAAAAAGGAGTTTGAGTTGCTTTTTGCGCTGGCGAGCCGCCCGTACAAGTATTTTTCTCGAGAGGCGCTATTGGATAGGGTGTGGGGTAGTGATACTTATGTCATTCCTCGCACGGTGGATGTGCATATCCGAAAGCTGCGTGAGAAAATTGGCGCCGGCTACATAGAGACCCTCAAAGGTGTCGGCTACCGCTTCGTGCCCGAGCCACAGGGAGAAGAGTAGAGGCTCCCTCGTATCAGAATGGCACATTCATTTGGTTTTTGAGGGTTGGGCGGCGGCGCCGAAGGCGCCGCCGCCCAACCCATGTAGCCCATTCCTTTCCAGCATTTTCCTAAACACATGCACCCTTTCCGACATCTTTCGTCCTAAAATCGTACCTTTGCCGCGTACGTAGAGTGGTGGGTGCTCGTCGGATTCTATCCGGATGTGTTGGGTTCGATTCCCACCTCTACGGCTATGAGAACCGTCGCTTCAGTATTTATTAGGGATCATGGGATTACTACTCTTCACAGCCTGCAAGAAGGATCCCTGTAAGAACGTCTCCTGTCAAAATGGTGGCACCTGTAATGATGGCAACTGCACTTGTCGCCTTCCATGGGAGGGCAGCCGATGCGAAGTGGATGGCAGAGATAAGTTTGTCGGCGCATGGAGCGGTACACAAAATTGTGGGGGGAGTGTGGACAATGTCCGCTTTATTATCACAAAGTCTTCTGTGGAAGCGACCGTCATCCTCATAGAGGGCGAGATCCGCGGAGAGCTAACAAGTAGCACTACTTTCAACGTACCCAATCAACAGATAGTCATACAGGGTACTGCTTACACCATCAGTGGCAATGGAGTTCTAAATGGTAATGTGCTTACTCTGAACCTGAACATCTCTTACGGTGGGCAGGGGGGAACTTGTGCTTATACCCTTACGCGGCTCTGAGGGATGGTGATGGGGTTCGGACAGTCAGGGGAGGCTTTTTGTTAACTTTCTGCGTGTCCGAGCCACAAGAGCTAATGGAGAAAGCTTTATCTGGTGCCTTCCTCAGCGTTGAGGAGGGCACTTTTCTCTATTATCATGCGCCCCTTCCGCTTCTTATGTCGTATGCTCATGCCCTGCGTCTCCGGCTCAAAGCCGACACACCCAATATTGTCACTTGGCAAATAGACCGCAACGTCAATACGACCAACATATGCGTTGCTAACTGTAAGTTTTGCAACTTTTTCCGTCCGCCGGGACATCCAGAGGGATATATTACGGATGATGAGACTTATCGCCGTAAGATAGAGGAAACTTTTGCCCTGGGTGGTGATCAACTGCTTTTACAGGGGGGACATCACCCTGACCTTGGCATAGAGTATTATGAGACCCTTTTCCGCAAGCTCAAAAGCTGGTATCCCAACCTTCGGCTGCATGCCCTCAGTCCGCCGGAGATTGTGCATATCTGTGAGCGCGATGGGCTGACTTACGAAGAGGCGTTGATTCGGCTACGGAAGGCAGGTATGGATTCGCTCCCGGGGGCAGGGGCGGAGATTCTCGTGGATAGGGTGCGTCGTATCATCTCAGCCGGCAAATGCACCGCTGATCAGTGGCTAGAGGTCATGCGCACCGCCCATCGCCTCAATATCCCCACCAGCGCTACGATGATGTTTGGACATGTAGAAACGATAGAAGAGCGTATGGAGCACCTCGTCAAGATTCGTACCCTACAAGCTGAGAAGCCGGAAGGAAGCTATGGCTTTACGGCGTTTATCTTGTGGCCATTTCAGGATGAGGGGACAAAGCTCAAAAAAGTACGCGGCGTGCGTAATCAAGTCACTGCTCATGAATATGTTCGCATGCTGGCGATTGCTCGTCTCATGCTCCCCAACATCCCGAATATTCAAGTCTCCTGGCTTACGGTGGGACCGGAGGTTGCGCAGGTGTGCCTCCATGCGGGTGCCAACGACATGGGCTCTATCATGATAGAAGAGAATGTCGTTTCAGCCGCTGGGGCGAAGTACCGCTTCACTGCAGCGGAGATACAGCGAGTGATTCGGGCGGCGGGCTTTGAGCCGCGACTGCGTGATCAACTGTATCGCTTTCGCGAAGGGGTAGCGGTCTAAGGGTAGAGTTTGGCTCTGGGCGGCTGTGCATGCTGGGAAGTGCCTTTGCTTCATATTCCCAAGCTTTATCCATAGCCCTCGAGCTTCTCTTGGCTAATCGTCTAAGTTTTTCGGGGCGGGTGCGTCGGAGGGCGCTTCGTTGCTGGAGTTTTTTGATATGACTGGTGGAAAAGGTCGCCCAGTCCCGCCTGGAGAGAAACATCTCTGCCTTGGGGCGAAAGGCAAGCTCCCCTTGCGGACGAGCGAAACGGTTCCACGGGCATACTTGCTGACATATATCACACCCAAAGAGCCACTCTCCTAAGTCTGGCGTTTGAGGGTTCAGGTCGGGGGCTTCTATGGTCCAGTAAGCAATACAGCGCCGAGCGTCCAGTTGATAGGGCGACAGGGCTTTTGTAGGGCATGCTTCTATGCATCGCTGGCAAGTGCCACATAGGTCTTGGGTAAAAGGCTCATCTGGCAAAAGCGGGGCTGTGGTAATGACACCGCCAATGAAGGTATAGCTTCCCAGCTTAGGGTGAATAAGGAGGGTATTTTTAGCTATCCAGCCTAAGCCGGCAATCACTGCCCAAGCTTTTTCTAAAATCGGCGCTGTATCTACAAAAGGACGGGCTGCATAGCCATGCCTCAAAAGGTAATCCGCAATAATCTGCAATCGCCGCCGCAGGTGTATGTGATAATCTTCGCCCCATGCATATTGAGCAATAGAAGAGATAGGGCGTCGCGTGTGAAAGTAGCTCTGGAGAACCAGCAGCAGACTCTTAGCGTGGGGGAGGAGGGCGTGCGGATGGGCGCGCAAATCGGCGCTCTTAGCAAGGTAGTTCATGTCAGCATGCTTGCCTTCGGCGAGCCATTTGAGGAAGCGCTCGTAGGCTTGTACGAAAAGGGGTAAGCTATCTATAGCTTCGGGGTCGGGAATGGGAGCAATGCCCCAGGCGTGAAAACCTAATCCCTGAGCTAAGGCTTTGACAGCATAAGTAAGGGACAGGTTCATCCGAAAAGGGTGGGAGAACCGCCGGCGAGGGTCCGCCCGAAATGAGCATAACTGCGCGGCAGAGCACGGCGTCCCCGCGGCGTGCGTTCAATAAAGCCTTCCATGATCAAATACGGCTCATAGACTTCTTCCACGGTCTCGGGTTCTTCGCCGATAGCCACCGCCAGTGTTTGAATCCCCGTCGGTCCTCCTCCAAAGCGGTCTATCAGCGTGAGAATAAACTTCTTGTCTATCTCTTCCAGCCCTGCAGGGTCAATGTGAAGGGCAGTAAGGGCTTCTTCAGCGAAGATTTCGTCTATATGGGACGAACCTTGTACCTGCGCAAAGTCCCGCAGCCGTCTCAGCAAACGGTTAGCGGTGCGGGGGGTGCCCCGACTGCGCCGGGCAATGGCATGCGCCGCCCCTTCCGTGATTTGTATATCCAGAAGCTGAGCAGACCGCAGAACAATCTGGGTAAGTTCTGCCACAGAATAATACTCCACATGAATGGAAATACCGAAGCGGGCGACTAAGGGAGGGGTGAGGAGCCCAAGTCGGGTAGTGGCGCCCACAAGGGTAAAAGGCTTGAGGCGCAACTGAAGGGTTTTCGCATGCGGACCGCTATCTATGACAATATCCAAGCGATAATCCTCCATCGCACTATACAAGTACTCCTCTATGGAGGGGTGGAGGCGATGGATTTCATCTATGAAGAGGACATCACCAGTCTCCAGCTGGGTAAGGAGTCCAGCTAAGTCCGCTGGGCGCTGAAGGGCAGGTCCGCTGGTGGTGAAAAGGCGAGTCCCCATTTCTTGCGCGATGATGTGGGCTAAGGTGGTCTTCCCCAGCCCAGGCGGACCATAAAATAGAGTATGGTCCAGCGGTTCTCTGCGCTGCCGTGCCGCTTCTATAAAGATGCGGAGATTTCTCAGGAAGGGGCGCTCCCCAATAAACTCTGAAAGGCGTTTAGGGCGCAGCGCCCGCTCTTCTGGATCATGATTTGACTTCATCGGAGAGTTGCTTGGCCATGTGATAGACGGAACTGCCACCGCGTCGGCGGCGTATGTTGATTTTGTCTATGATGCGCCGAATCAAATAAATCCCGAAACCGCCCGGTCTGTCCGTATCCGCCCGCAAAAGCATAGGCTCCGAAGGATACGCATGAATGTCATACGGCGGAGCGGGGTCATAGAGATAAATGTGCAAAGTCCCGCCTTGCAACCGAAGCTCAAGGCGAAGTTCTTTCTGGGGATCTTCGCCGTTGGCGTGTAAAATAGAGTTCGCGCAAAGTTCTTCCACAGCGACAGTGATTTGATTGAGGGTGAGAGAGGAGGGGATGCGTTCCCGCAAATGCGTCTGGACAAAGTGGCGAATAATGGGAAGGTTTTCGGTTGTAGCCCCGAACTGTAAGCTTGCTTTATACATGATTGACGGGCATCAGCTTGGTCAGCCCCAGTAAATCAAGGATGTTATAGACCTCGGGTTGTACCTCCACCAGTTCAAGCGTAATCCCTCTGGGCGTGAGATTATCTATGGACATCAGCAGGATGCCAGCACCTGCGCTGGAGAGGTAGGTCAATCCTCTGCAGTTGAGGGTAATCTGCCGGGCACTGGAGTACTGCTGCAGAAAACGGTTGAGATTTTCATAGAGCTTGGGAGCGGAGATGGCATCCAGTTCGCCGATGATGCCCAGTTTGAGGTGAGTCTCGGTCGTATCTGGGAGGACTTCCACTTGCATATAGCAAAGATACAAGCTCAGCCTAAATATCTGACGGCTATGAGAGTCCCATCGTCGCCGATGCTGCCCCCTCCAGTGAAATCTGCTACGGCTCGGACGATGGCATGGGTGATTTCTTCTGGGGTGGCGTGTGCGTGAGCTTTGAAAAGAGCCAGTAGCCGTTCAGTGCCAAACATTTCCCCTTCAGCGTTGGAGGCTTCGGAGAAGCCATCGCTGAAAAAGAGAAACAAGCTACCCGGAAGCAACTGTCCGCGTTCTGGCGTAAGGATGCGCTTGATGATTTGGGAGGAGGCGTTGCCCAGGACGATACCTGACGGGCGCAATACATCTACCTCATCTGTGAGGGGATTCCAGTAGAATACTTCGGGATTGCCTGCTCGCAAGAGAATGTACTCTTTCTTGGCAAAGTCAAACCGCAGAAGAGTCGCGGCGAGGAAGTTATTTTTGTGGAAGAGCCTTTTTAGGGCATCGTTGAGGCGCAGGATAAGTTCTTCTGGGGGGAGTTTTTGCAGCCAGAGGGTATTGAGGGCAGCGCGAGCTTGCGCCATCTGATAAGCCGCAGCGATACCACTGCCAGCACTATCAGAGAGCCAAAAATCCACCGCCTCACCATCAGGGTATTCATGAATCTGGTAATAGTCTCCTCCGATTGTGCGATCGTATTGCTCAAAATAGACATGAAAGTCCACCCGCTTC
Source organism: uncultured Sphingobacteriaceae bacterium (assembly GCA_964655255.1). GTDB lineage: Bacteria > Bacteroidota > Bacteroidia > SpSt-205 > SpSt-205 > SpSt-205. Next base: position 1,475 of record CAZZMF010000046.1, on the reverse strand, counting down.
AAGATAGGGGGCGGAAGAGGCATGAGGGCTTCGCGTGTCTCTCTTAGGAAATCCATTTCCTTTCGGCTCGTAAGGAGCTGCTCTTGGTAGCTACGTCGCTCTAAACTTTCCAAGAAAAGGGCTGTCTGTTCAGTCAGGGTGGTGATCAGTTCTATATCTCGCTGTTCAAATCCATCTGGTTCGGCGCTAACTACCGCCACCGCCAGGGTCTGATTCAGCAAGCTCCCCGAGAGGCGAAAGAGCGGACGCTGTATGCATACCACAGATAGATCCGGTAAGGCTTTGTGATTCTTCTGGAGAGACCCTATCACCTCTACAAATGCTTCTGTGCCGCTGCGCTGGAGGAGGTACTTTTTTAGATAGTCATGAATAGAGCCTTCTGCCAGGGTGCCAATAACAAGTGTATCGTCTGCAGCACCCCGCAGGAGAAAAAGTGTATGACCGACCGCTGGAAGCTTACGTAGGGTATCACTGCTGATGCGTAGTATGGTTTCCACAGAACTGGCCCGCTGCTGATGGGCTAAAAACTCTGTCATAAGCTCCAAGATGGCTCCCTCGCTGCGGGAGGTATCGGTTATCCTAAGCAGAAGGGGTATTATCACCCACCCTCCATGAAGCAGCACAATGCCTACCAGTAGCGAATACACTTCCTCCAGAAGGGGAGGATAAGCAGAGAAAAAAAGTGGCGGAATAACGTGCCATTCAACGAAGAGCATAATAAGGGTTGCCACCAGCAGGAGCAGGGCTTCGGGGATTTGTCGGGTAGCTACCCCTTGGAGCCATTCACTGAAATAGAGTAGTGGAAGAATTCCGACCCAAAGCAAGGGCGTGGCAAATGTTCCAATAGATGGGCTGACTATTCGTAGCAAAAGCACAATAGTCAGCAGGGCAAAATAAGAGACCAATACAATCACCTTAGCGGGGCGGATACGGGTACTAATCAAATGCCCAGCGAGAGTGACGTGTCCAGCGGCTTGTAGAGCAATCCCAATCTCTAACAAGCTTACAGTGAGCCGGTAGGTTCGTTCATGCTGGGGGGAGATGAGGAGGGAGATAAGCCCCCATACGAAGAAGTGGGTCAGGGCGATGACGGCGATGATGGCATTCCAGCGCAGCAGTCGGTCCGGGGTGCGCCACCGTCGGGATATGGTGCTACCGATAAGGTAGAAGCCTCCTATGATCGTGAGAAGAAAGCCTACTGTTCCAGTGATTAGGGCAAGGGGGCTATTAGGCAAAAAATACCTCAACCAGCCATACAGCAGGAGTCCCGTAATGCCAAGTACAGTGAGGATGGGACCCCGCGAACGACTCATCCCTACCGCACAGAGTAGTTAGGTGCCTCGCGTATGACTTCTAAGCTATGGGGATGGCTTTCTGCCACGCTGGCGGCACTAATGCGAACAAAGCGGGCTTGCCGGAGCGCCTCCAAGTCAGGAGCCCCACAATAACCCATGCCAGCCTTGAGTCCGCCGACC
>CAZZMF010000045.1:0-7398 GCA_964655255.1 uncultured Sphingobacteriaceae bacterium | reverse complement strand
GATACAGGTAATAGGTGAAAAAAGCCCCACCCACCCGCGCCAGCCATGCGTACGGTACCAGTCGTCGGACTGGCTCTGGCAGCGTATGTCTTTGTTGGAGAGGCTGTACAAAAGCCACATACGCTATGACCAGCCAGAGCGCCGCTATCACCCAGTCTAATAAAGGCGTGAGGAGGTAGTTGATTTGAAGGTTAGACATGGAGAGCGGGAGCCCTTTCTATCGCTGTCTCCAGCTGCAAGATGAGAGCATCCGATAGGAGCGCCCCCTCTGGCGTGAGACGAAATGCCGCGCCGATTTTCTCTACGAGGTTTTGCTGCGCCATTGCTTCGAGCGTTTGACAGAGCGCTGCCTGCTGCGCCAGAGAAAGTCCCGGTACTTCTGCCACCATAACCCCGACCCGCGTACGAAACTGCGTGAGCCATACCTCCATACGCTGCTTCTCTATCGTGAGTTCCTCATGAAACTCCACAGGAAAGCTATCCCGACCAAGGGTGGTAACCCATGCTTTGAGGTTGCGCGGATTTGCCCATCGCAGATGAGGTAGGTAGCTATGAGCACTGGGTCCCAGCCCTAAGTAAGGCTTACGCAGCCAGTAGCGCCAGTTGTGAAGCGACTCGCGACCCGGACGGGCATAGTTAGAGATTTCATACCATATAAAGCCGCTCGCCTGCAAGAGGGCATTGGCTTCAAGATAAGCGGTTCGGTACGCGTCCTCATTTGGGGGGGAAAAACGCCCGCGCTGGAGCTTCTTATGTAGCACCGTGCGTTCCTCTATGGTGAGACCATATAAGGATAAATGCGGAGCGCCTGCTTCAATAAGGAAGCGCACATCTGCGAGGAAGCTTTCCACCGACTGCCCCGGCACGGCGAAAATGAGATCGGCATTCCAGTCAAAAAAACTACTTGCGAGCTTTTCCACCGCTTGACGAGCCACCGCAGGCGCATGATACCGCCCGAGCGTTTGTAGCACATTTTCTGAGAAACTCTGAATCCCTACACTCACACGAGTCACTCCCAACCCTTGCCAGTGGCGAAGGTTCTCAGTTGTGATGTCTTCGGGGTTGGCTTCTATGGTCACTTCGTCAGGCTGATAGCTGGAAAAGCGGTACAGCCGCTGAAAGATCCGCTCCAGTAGAGGTATAGGTAGCCAACTCGGCGTGCCCCCACCCAAAAAGACCGTCTCTATGGGAAAGCGCTCCAAAAGGGGGGCATACAGGTCTATTTCCCGCAGGAGGGCTTCGGCATAATCGCCCATGAGACTCGCTCGCGGCGTGAAGTAAAAGTCACAGTAATGACATGCCCGCCGACAGAAGGGTACGTGGATGTAGAGGCCGAGGGTTTCGACCTTTTCTACGGGCGCCGCCGCAAGCCAATCAGGAAGCATTCGGTGCTGCCTTTTCGGGTAGCGGGCGGACGATAGACATGGACAGTCTGGAAAACCTGCGCTGCTTTTTGGCGCAGGGGCATGAGGTCTGGTCCTTCCAGTAGCTTAGCGATCCAGAAGCCGCCGGGGCGCACGGCGCTTTCCGCAAGGGCAAGGCTGCGTTCTACCAAAGCGGCGGAACGGGCTTGATCCGTGGGACGATGCCCTGTGGTCGCCGGTGCCATATCGGAGACCAGCCCATCCCACTGCCGCTCTGATAGCAGTTCCTCCACTTCTGCTGAAAATACATCTACCTGCAAGCTCCGCAGGTTAGGAGCTGCTAATCGGATAGGCTGCAAATCTATCGCCAGCACTTCTCCTGACGCTCCTACTTTCTCAAGCAAATACTGCGACCAAGAGCCTGGCGCAGCCCCCAAGTCTATGACTCGCATACCCGCACGAAGAAGCCCATACTTTTGGTCTATCGCCTGAAGCTTGTAAATAGAACGGGCAAGATAGCCTTCTGCCTTTGCTCGGCGAAAGTATGGGTCTTGGGGCTGATAACTCATAAGATGCGCTGATAGATGGGACGCAACTGCGGGTGCGTCTCCTCCTCTTTGAGCTGTTTGAGGAAGCGCGCCACCGCCGGGTCAGTCCCGAGCCGAAACTTCATGTACTGCACCATCTGCAAACGCAGGTACCAGGGATTTTCTTCTCGGGCGATCTGCTGCATAAGCGGTAAAAGCTGCTCACGCATGCTGGGCGCCTGCTGATAAGCCATAGCGAGTAGCCCTATCGCCTGCACGCGGCTACTTATCCCCGCGAGACAAGAGTAGCGATCCACTAATAGAGCCACAGCTTGACTATCGCCTCGCTGAGTTAGAATAAGTGCCGCCACGATGAAGATATCCTCGGATGAACTGGAGAGACGACGACGAGCTTCCACAAGGGCAGCTGTGCTATCCACCAGGGACAGAGCGACCAGCCCGTAGTTTTGTACTTCACTGCTGCTATCGCGTAGAGCGGTCTGAATGGCATCCCCCCATTTATTGATATCTATAAGCTCTTGCTGGGCAGCACCAACAAGAAAGCTCCATGCCGCGGCTCGCACGCGCGCATTTGAGTCGGAAAGGGCTTCTCGGAGGAGCGGTAGGACTTGCGCCACAGCTTCTGAATCTGCTAAAAGCTGAAGCGCCTCCCAGATTTCCTTTTTCCATACTGCCCCTCCTTTACGATAAGCGCTAATAAGGCGCGCGAGCTTCTCACTATCCGCACTAAGGAAAGGCTGTACCTCCGAAAGGGCATCCAAGCGCTGCCAGAGATACTTTCCTTCGGAGAGGATAGCGTCCCACCACGCCGACGGATAGTTGCGCTGGGAGCGCCCAATAAAGAGCCGCTTCGGATCTACATCCGCATAACGGACACCGCGACGAATCAGCCGAACTAGTGTATCTTTCTCGTACTCAAAAGGCAATTCTTCATAGCCATTTTCGGAAAGCACCGCAATCGCAAACCGATACCTATAAGGTCCCCGTAAGGTATCATAATCCCGCTGCCGCACCTCCAGCACGAGCGTATCACCCCGGGTTTCTCCTTTGATGAGTAGGCGAATTTCATCCCGCCGATGGAAGTGCTGGTCAAAAAACCACGTCCAGTCCTCCCCCGTGACCTTCTCAAAGGCATGTCGCAGATGGTGAATATCAGCGGCCTTGTAGGCATTGTCCGTCAAATACTGCTTCAAGGATAGGAAAAATGCAGAATCTCCTACGATATTGCGCAGGTAATGCAAAGTCAGCCCGCCTTTCTGATAGCTGTGCGCATCAAACATCGCCATCGGATCCCCATAGTCAAAGCGAATCAGAGGGACTTTTTTCTCCCGAGCTTCTGCCGTATAGGTAAAAAACGACTGACGGCGATGCTCCTCTGCTTCCTCTATGCCGTCAGCATGCTCCAGCCAAAGGTACTCAGAATAGTCAGCAAAGCTTTCATTCAGAGGCAGTTGCGCCCAGCTCTCACAGGTAACTAAGTTCCCAAACCAGTGGTGCATCAGCTCATGCGCGACGACAGTCTCGTAGTTATCTGTCAGGGCTTTGGCTTTGTCATAAAAGAGTATGTCGCCATGAATGACAGCGGTGGTATTCTCCATCGCCCCAGAGACAAAGTCCCGCACTATCACCTGCCCGTACTTGGGCCACGGAAACTCTACTCCCAGCCTATTGGAGAAAAACTCCAGCATTTGCGGCGTGCGTCCAAAGATCGCTTGCGCATGGGCAGCCCATGCCGGTTCCATATAATACAGCAACTCCTTCCCTCGCCAAGTGTCTTTGATAATCTTGAAGTTCCCCACTACAAGGGCAAAAAGATATGGCGCATGGGGCTGGGTGAGTTCCCAGCAATCTTGCCGAAGCCCACCGGGGAGCTTTTTCTGTGAGACAAGTACGCCATTAGAGAGCGACACAAGCGAGTCTTCTATCGTAACGCACAGGCGCTGGGTAGTTTTTTGATTAGGGGCATCTATGGTAGGAAACCAGGCAGAAGCCGACTCAGGCTCGCCTTGGGTCCAAAACTGCCGAGGGACGCAGGGGCGCTTGCCATCGGTATTGATGAAGTAGCCACCTTTGCGCCCACCGATAGCCGTAGAACCGCCCTCGCCGATCTTCTCAGGCTGCGCCCGGTATCGGATATACACGACGACCGTGTCCTTACTGGTGTAGGGACGATCCAGCGTCAGGTATAGCTTCAAGGTATCATACCGAAAACTCACAATGCGTCCAGTGGCGGGGCGCAGCAGCCGCACATCTTCTATTTGGAAGGACTTTGCATCCAGCACCAGCTCCTGCTGCGGGGCAAAGTACGGACGCAAGGTGAGCTGGGCTTCCCCTGGAATCTCTTTTTTGCCCCAGTCCAGCGACAAAGAAAGTTCCGTATGAATGAGCTGCCACCGCATGGGGTAGCTGCCTTGATAGCGCTTCGCTCGGTAGGGGGAAAATATCGTGTCTTCATTACTGAACTCCTCCGCCGCTCCGAAAATAGGCGCCAAAAATGCCGAATCTTCAGGGGAAAGTCCCTCCATGGCGCTCAGCTTAGAATGGACTTTGCGGGAACAGGCCCCGAGCATCAAGAGTAGGCTCACGCCCCACCACAGTCTATTCATCTGGGCAAAGGTAGGCATAGGAAAGGTTAGTACCTTTGTCATGGTGAAAGAGTGGTTGATGGGAAGCGACCGACTCAATACAGTGGTCGCTGTGCTGCTGGTCATCTGGATGGGACTGGCGATACATTTGTGGCGCCTTACCCGACGAGTAGAGAAACTGGAAAAAAAGACATCGTCCGCTCACCACAGCCCGGAATCTGCTCCCTGATACGACCAGACGCCGGCACCGCGCCTGTCCCTGTCCTGAGCGGGAGGTTCAACGGTAGTTAGAGTTTGCTTTCCTTTTTGCGCTTCACGTGTGGTGGGTATAAAGTGCTGATGCGCGTGGGTTATTTGAGGGTGTGGGCGGCGGCGCCGAAGGCGCCGCCGCCCACACCACTTCCATGAAAAACCATCTCCCTTCACATCTACCCCTGCCCACGCCCATATAGGCGTAGAAATGCAATATGGCAGCTCCCCCTTCATCGTCGGCTTTTATTTCTACAAACTCGTATTTTCGCCCTGCTCCTATGACGAAGCCCATCAGCTTTCTTCTAACTGCATTCATAGCCTTCACTTATGCGCAGGATATTGTCTCCCGCCGAGCGGCGCGCGTCCAAATCAACTGGCTGCAACCTCCCCCGTCTCCCCTCCTCCAAGTAGAGGGAAAGGTCTTAGATGGGAATACAGGGGAGCCCCTGGCAGGCGCCCTTATCGTCAGCAAAAAAGGCGGCGTCTATGCCGATTCCCGGGGCAGCTTCGCTCTCCAATTTGCAGAGCCAGAAACTCTCACCATCACCTTCCCTGAATACAAAACCCTGCGAGTGTATGTAGCAAAGCCTCAGGCAGGGATGGTCTTTCGGCTCTTTCCGCAAGAAGCGATGGAGTTAGAGCCGGTTATCATCACAGCGGTAGCCGAACGAGAAAGTGAGGCGGGGGCTTTTATTGAACGGCTGCGCAGCCTGGGAGATAGGGGAGATTTACACACAGGAGCTCATCAATCAGCGCAGTGCGGACTTTTATCTACCGAATGCTTTACGGCGTCTGCCCGGCATCTCTCTCCTCACTGGGCGCTATCTTAGTATCCGGGGATTGGGAGAGCAGTATAACGCCCTGGCATTTGGAAATGCGTATTTGATCCCTCTTAGCTGTGATGGCTCGTTGATGGAAGTTCAGCATCTGATTACCAACCTGGCAGGCTATGTAGAAGTGCGTAAGTTCTGGACGCCTGATTTGCCCAGTCACTTTGGGGGCGGGATTGTGAATATTCACTTACCGCAACGGGGGAAGGAACGGCTGCAAGTAGCTTTTACCAGTGAAGTAGATGCGGGAGCGGTAGGACGGCGCTTTCCGAGATTTCCGCAGCCATGGACCGACGCTGTACCGCCGAACTTTCCCTCTCCGGCTCAGCTTCAAGCTTCGGAGAATAACGGGCGCCCCCTCCCTGAAAACTTCGTTTATGGGCAGCAGTTGCGCCGCTACACGATAGCCGATTCTCTTCCATGGGCACCACCCGGCGGGCTCCTTACCCTGGCTTATAACCTGCGCTCTGAAAAAGCCTGGCTTAGCCTCCGCGGGGCTCTCGCCAGACAGTTTCTTTCATCCAGTTTTAGGTTTCGCTATGTCCGATTTTCTGAAACAGAAAAGGGTTGGACTCCAGTGGAATATTTGGAGACCCGCGAGCGCAATCCTCTTTATTTTTCTCTTTTGGGTGGTGGAGCAGCGGTAAGTGCCGGATGGCAGCTTACCCCTGCCCATACGCTCCAAATAGACGGCATCTTTTACAGCGTATCCGACCAGCGTATCACCCAGGAAAGCGGCAGATATATCAATCCCAATATAGACACCCTCAACCCTGTGGAGTATATCTATCCTGCTTACCTTTTGCGGCGCAATACTCTGGGTCTGATCCGTCCTTCGTGGCACTATCAGGCAGGACCGTGGCGAGTAGCCGTGCAAAATGGACTGCTTTTGCAGAGGTTTAGTATTCCGCAAGGTGGGGCGATGAACTATGTGCAGTATCCCGGTGCATCCACCTATACCTATGAGCAGGAGCTTTACGGGGAAGCGGAGATTTATGCTCAAGTCTGGACTTCACGCAGTGCAGCTCAGCAGGTATATGTGCATCCTTATGTAGAGCGGCGATGGCAGTGGGGAGGGGAGCGATGGCTAATGCCCCGAATAGGGCTCTGGTATGCCATAGAGCAGCAGACTACAAACGCTCGCCAGGTCGGCTTTATGCCAGATACAGCAGGGGGGGCGCCCTTTGTCCTACCCGCAGAAGTATATGACATAGACCATGTACGAGAAGTATATAGCCCCTCCTACATTCGTCCTGGCGGGTGGTATCTCATAGATCGTACGGGCGATTATCATCGGCACTGGGGGGACACTCGTACCTATGCGGCTTACGGCTGGATACGAGGCGGCGTTGGATTGCGTTGGGAAGCCCTCCTGGGAGCCCGGTATGAAATCTGGCAGCGCAACCTTTACCATACCCCTATCGCCACTGAGCAGAAAACCTTCCTCTACGCCTATCGGGAAGCCAGCTTTCTCCCGAGCCTCCTCTTCAAGTATCGCCTCTCAGAGCGAGCGCAGCTGCGCATGGGCGGAAGCATAACAGCTCTGCGTCCCCCTATGGTCACCCAAATCCCTATGCCGTATTTTGACTTCTGGCGAGTCTTTTACTGGCGGGGGGACACAAGCGTGCGCTCAGGATACAGTTACAACGCAGAAGCCCGCTACGAATGGCTCCGGGATAAATCCCGCCGCCTATCCATCGGTGTGTTTTATAAGCGGCTTATTCGCTTTCCGGAGGTGCATCTGGTACCTGAAAGCTATAATCTTACCTTCACCTTTGCGCTGCGGACGCGTCCGTGGGGCGAGGTCGCCGGCATAGAA
>CAZZMF010000044.1:0-7628 GCA_964655255.1 uncultured Sphingobacteriaceae bacterium | reverse complement strand
CCCCAAGCGTAGGCTTGTGGAGGATAAGGTTGAGGATGACTTAGCCAGTACTGGGTTCCAAGGCAGTAGGAATCCTCCAGTCCTTCTTGTCCGAGGTCTTCCGCATCCCATAAGATAATATCCACTGGATATGCCAGTGGCTTCTGACTAATCAGACGAGCTATTTCTAAGAGGACAGCGACCCCACTAGCGCCGTCGTTTGCGCCGGGGACGGGTGCTTTGGGTTGGTTAGGATCGCGGTCTGCAAAAGGACGTGAATCCCAGTGGGCAGAAAGGAGAACGCGCTTGCCTTGGGATGGTCCGAAAGAAGCCACAACATTTCGGATAGGGGTGCCTTTATAACTCCCCACTTGCTCGTGTACCTGAGCTCCATAACGGCGTAGCATAGCTACAAGCCAGTCGCCCGTCGCCCGATGAGCTGGCGTCCCAGGAATGCGCATTCCAAAGCTAAGCTGCTTCACAATATGAGCATAAGCACTGTCCGAAGAAAAGGTAGGACGATCTGCGGGTATGGCAAACTTAGGTGGAGGCGGCACAGGCGGTGGGCTTGAAGAAGAAGAGCAACCGCTTCCTACAAAAAGCCAAACAAGGGGAAGCCATATCCACCCCAGATGGTATTTAGTTGGTAGGCGCATACAGAGGCTGCCTAATATCTGGAAAAATCCCTATTCAGCTTTACTCGCTGAATAGTGGGTACAAATGGCTATTTGCCGGAGCGTTTTGGGGCTGCGGGCATATACCCACCATAAAGCCAGTAGGCCCCCAAATCAAGCATCTTATAGGCTTCAAGCCGAAGCGAAACCCAAACCGTGCTTTGTCCGATAGACTGCCTGCGATTTGCTACCTTCACTATATAATGACTCTCGCCCCAGATTTTTCCAAAGGACTGCTTCCAGCTATCGTCCAAGACGCTGATACTCACGCCATTTTGATGCTGGGCTACATGAATGAAGAGACCTTTCATCAGACGCAAGCGACGGGACTGGTGACTTTTTACAGTCGAAGTCGGCAGTTCCTCTGGGTAAAAGGGGAAGCTTCCAGCAACTATTTGCATTTAGTGAGCTGGCGGGCAGACGGCGATGCACTTCTTATTCAAGCCCGTCTAGTGGGACCGACCTGTCATCGGGGCACTTATAGTTGCTTTTCGGCTGAGAAAGAGATGTCAGGTAGCTTTCTTGGGCATTTGTGGCGGATTATTGGAGAATGGGCACAGAAAGAAGCTGACCAGAGCTATACAGCGCACCTTTTAGCGGAAGGGCTTCCCCGCATCGCTCAAAAGGTTGGGGAGGAAGCAATTGAAAATCGTAATCGCTGCTCTAAGTCCATGATGGAAGAAGTCGCAGACCCAATAGGTGCTCCTCTATGCTAAGGGCATTTCGTCTCAGACGGTAGAAGCTATTTTGCATCAAGGGCATGTCTGGCGCACCCGAGTATGAGATTACAGGGGTAATCCGTGAGGTTCTTCCAGTGGTACGTTACGGACGCGGAAAGACCAAGCAGCAACTTATCCTACTTACTGATACCCCTTCGCCTCAGATTTTACCCATAGAAGTGCGTGAAGGCGCTATAGAGCAACTGCGCGAGATACCGCTGCATGCCAAGGTTCGGATACGGTTTGCCTTAGAGGGACAGATGTGGCATCCGCCTCAAGGAGCGCCACGCCCTATTGTACGACTTGTCGCCATAAGCATTTATCGCCTCCCTGACTAACTTTGCAGGGTATGGACTTATTTCAGAAAGTGCGTGCCCGCATGACCGAAGACTTGGGCAAATATGCTGATGTCGGGCATCATTATCTCGCCTTTCCTAAACTTACGGGAGCGATAGGTCCGCGAATGTACTTTCAAGGGCGCCCGGTTTTAGTCTGGTCGCTCAATGACTACCTTGGTCTGGCAAGTGACCCTGCAGTACGCACTGCAGACGCCGAAGCCGCCGCTGAATATGGCTTGGCTTATCCGATGGGCTCTCGCATGCTCACCGGCAATACCGACGAACATGAAGCCCTCGAGCGCGAACTGGCTGACTTTGTGGGAAAGCCTGACGCTTTTCTTCTCAATTATGGCTATCAAGGCTTTATGTCGGTCATAGATGCCCTCACCGACCGGCATGATGTGGTGATCTATGATCAACTTTCTCACGCCTGTTTGATAGACGGCGTACGGCTCAGCCCAGCCCAACGCATGAGCTTCCGCCATAATGACATAGCGCACTTAGAAGAGCGCTTAGAGCGGGCGATGGCTCATGTAGAAAAGACGGGTGGGGGGATTCTGGTCATCACGGAAGGGGTTTTTGGGATGCGGGGCGACCTGGGGGCTTTGGATAAAATCGCGGCTTTGAAAAGCCGGTACCCCTTTCGCCTATTAGTAGATGATGCGCATGGCTTCGGCGTGATGGGCAAAACTGGAAGAGGTGTGCCGGAACATTTCGGTGTATCCGATGCCGTAGATATATGGCTGGCAACTTTCGCCAAAAGCATGGCGCTGATTGGGGCGTTTGTGGCAGGGGAAAAGGATATCATTCAGTACCTGCGCTATCACCTGCGCAGTCAGATTTATGCTAAATCGTTGCCTATTGCCATAGTGAAAGGCGCTCGCAAACGATTAGAACTCATCCGCACCCAGCCCGAACGCCTGCAAAAGCTCTGGCATATCACGCGACTTTTACAAGAGGGGCTACGCCAAGTAGGCTTAGATATTGGTCCCACAGAGTCGCCCGTCACACCAGTATACCTCTCCGGCAATGAACATGAAGCTATTGCCCTCGTGCGCGACTTGCGAGAGAACTTCGGTATCTTTTGCTCGGTGGTCACCTACCCCGTAATAGAGCGTGGAAAGATTATCCTGCGGCTTATCCCCACGGCTGCCCACAGTGAAGCTGATGTGGCTTATACCATAGAAACCTTCGCAAAGGTCGCTGAAAGGTTGCGTACAGGTTATTATCTCTCTCTTCCAGCGACTTTATGAGTGAGATTTTATCTGCGGATATCCAGCGGCAGCGGGAAGCTGTCGATGAACTCAATCAGCGAGCCTACGAAGAGCGCTATAATAACACCGCACTCACCTTGCAACTTGGACTTCGGGCGTTAGAGAAGGCAAAGGCTATTCGGTATCCGCTGGGTCAAGCTTGGGCGCTGCGCAACATCGGGATTGCCTATGCAATCTCAGGGCGCCCAGACGCCGCTCAAGCTTACATGCAGGAAGCCATAGCGCTCTTTGAACGGTTAGAGGAACTGCGCGGCATCGGGCTATCTTACGCTAATCTCGCCACCATCTATCAACAGTTAGCCAAGTTAGATAAAGCCATAGAGTTTTATAGCCGGGCTATTCGCTACTTGCAGCTTATACCTGACTTAGCGCCTTTTTATGCCCAGTCTCTCGCCAACTTAGGCTCGCTTTTCGCAGAGTTGGAGCAATATGATTTAGCCCTTGATTATCACCAGCGCGCTCTGGAGATCCACAAGCAAAATAACAATCTGCGGGGCATGTTTTTCAGCCTGCTCACTTTGGGCGCGTTGTATATAGAACTGAAAGATTATGCCAAAGCAGAGCGTTATCTCACTGAAAGTCTGGACACCGCTACGGAACTGGGAGAAGAAGACTTAGTCGCCCGAGCTTTGCTGGCTCAATCCCAACTCCTTCATGCTCAGGGGCTTTCAGAGGAGGCTATGGCTAAGCTCAAGCAGGCGGAGCAGATTTCCACAGCCATACAGAATGCTTCCATTTTAGCGAATGTGTATCTAAACATGGCAGATGTGCAGCTTGCGCTTGGTTTGGTAGAGAAGGCGGAGGAAAATATCGCTCAATATGAAAGCTTGAGCAAGCAGGTGAAAGAAGGGATGAATGAGTATTTTCTGCCGCAAATCCTTGCCAAAATAGCCGAAGCAAAGGGCGACTATGAAGCTGCCTACAAGCATTACAAAAACTACACTGCGCGTTATACGGCGATGCACCGTACCGCCACCCGGAACATGCTCGCCTCGGTAGATCGGATTATTCGGGAGGAGATTCTGGGCATGAAAAAAGAAGCCCAGGCTGATCTGGTGGTGGCAAGTCGGATTCAAGAAGCGCTACTTCATGGGCGCGCCGAACTGCAACAGGTTTTCCCCGAGAGTGTGTATTGGTCGGCGCCCCGTAGCTTAGTAAGTGGTGATTTTCTGTGGACGGGTAAAGGCAAAGACGGTTCGCAGATATTTATCGTCGCTGATGCTTCAGGCGCTGGAGTATCGGCAGCAATGCTCTCTACCATAGCGCATACACTTTTATACGAGATCATTACGATGCGGGGCGTTACCGACCCCGGCAAAATCCTCAGTCAGCTCCATAAAAGCCTCTTAGACTTACTGTATCCCCCTGCAAAAGCCACTTCCGCCGAACTGGAAGCTATCCAATCCGAAGGGCTCCAAATAGGCATCTGTACCGTCTATGCCGCAGCCGGAGAAGTGCATTATGCCGGCGCGAAAATCCCCTTATGGGTCTATAATCCGCTTTTGGGCTGGGAGCAGCTCACTCCCGACAAGCGCCTCGTCGGTCAAAAAATAGAAAGCGAAAAATCTCCCCGTTTGTACACCAGTACGATTATTCCTGTGGAGAAGCGATGGACGCTGCTCTTCATGACGGATGGCTGGGAGCGCCAAGTACGCGCTTCTGATGGCAAGCGCTATGGAGGAAGCGCAGTACGCGATTTCCTTGCTAAACATCCTCCCCAAGACCTGTCGGATTGGCTTCTCACTCTCCAGCAGGAATTTGATCAGTGGCGAGAGGGCGCAGCGCTCACCGATGATGTACTTCTTGCAGCCGTGCGCATATGAAGCGCTGGCTGCTCTGGTTGCCTATCCTCGCATGGGCACAAGAACCTACTGTCTACCAGCTTTCAGGCATGGTCCTCAGCGCTACAACCGGCGAACCCATCCCATACGTTTCTATACGCGTAGGGCGTACGCGCCGCGGCACCGTCTCCAACGCCGATGGCTTCTATAGTCTGCCTGTCCTCCGAGGTGATACTTTGATTTTCAGTGCTGTAGGCTACAAACGCGCCCGCTTCTCCGTATCCGACTACCTGAATGCCTACACAGGCGACACCACTGAAGGGTTCATCTATGCCGTTCATTACCTTGTAGAAGACACGATAGAACTGCCTGCAGTGAAGATTCTCAGCATCCGCACACCCGAAGAACTCAAAACAGCCCTATTGAATATTCCCTTAGAGACCCAGACTCAGACCGTACGCGATAATGTCAGCCCCGAACTGATTGCCTATTTCATGCAAAACCTCCCCGCCGACCCCCAGGAACGCGTGAAGATCGCCCAACAGCGCTATCGCGATTTATATTATGAACGTACTTTGCGCCCTACTTATCCGATTCTGGATCCGATAGCGGCTTATAGGCTTGTGCGTTACCTTGCAGAGAAAGCCCGGGTCAAGCGAGAAAAAATTTACGACTACTGGCGCGACGATTGAGATGCGACTTCATCACTATGCCCGACTTGTCGTTCTATCGCACTCTGTCTTTGCGCTTCCTTTTGCGCTATGGGGTTTTGCGTTGGGATGGCGCGTCGCCAAGCCTCCTGCGTGGGAGATAAAGCTATTTTGGGTTGTTGTAGCGGTTATCTCTGCGCGCACAGCCGCCATGGCATTCAATCGGTATGCGGATCGCCACATAGATGCTCAAAATCCCCGCACCGCTCAGCGTGAAATACCCCGAGGCATCGTCAAGCCCCAAGAAGCCCTCTTCCTGTCCATAGGCAGCGCAGCCATTTTTGTAGCAGCAGCGTGGGCACTCAGCCCCCTCTGTGGGTGGTTAGCGCCCGTAGCCCTACTGGTGCTGCTGGGCTATTCCTATACGAAACGTTTTACTTTTCTGGCACATTATGTCTTAGGGACTGCCCTCGGACTGGCACCCGTAGGCGCCTATCTCGCCATAAGTGAGCGTTTCTCTCTGGAGATATGGCTTATCGGTGCCGCCGTCGCCCTCTGGGTAGGGGGATTTGATATCCTATATGCGCTTCAGGATGAGCACTTTGACAGGGAGGTTGGGCTGTACAGCATCCCTGCCGCTTTTGGAGAAAAAGCAGCCAGAGTCATCGCTCTCATTAGCCACCTTATGGCGAGCAGCTTGCTTTTTTATGTGGGGCAGCGCTACGAGTTTTATGCTCGGTCCCTTCTTTACTGGGCAGGTTGGGCGGGCTTTGTGGGTTTCGTACTATACCAGCACTGGGTAAGCCGCATCATCTCTCGCATCAATAGAGCATTTTTCACCTACAACGGTATAGCTTCCGTACTCTTTGGAGCTTTGGCGAGTATAGCGCTTTTCGTAGCAAGGTAGGAGCGTTCAGCTCGTAGCATGGGCAAAGACCTTCCGCAGAAGGTCCGTAACGCGATACGCTACATCCCGCCGAATGCGCGTCTCATGCTCACCCACTTTGAGAAATAAACCATACAGGGCTCTATCCGTTACATAAGCGGCTAAGTCGCGGTTCTCTATGGGGGTAAAGGTTGTCGGCAGGTTATTATAAGTATCTACGAGGGATTCCCACGCCTGCTGAGCGCCGACGCTTTCCATGGCTTCTTGGATTTTGGGCTTGTACCGCGCATACAAGCTGTCATAGGTTTTCTCTTGGAGATAACGGGTCGCTGCGACGCTATCCCCTTTGAGGATGCGCATGCCGTCTTCTATGGTAAGCGCTGTGATAGCATTCCAGAAAATCGGCTTAGCTTCTGCGGCGGCTTCTTCGGCGGCACGGTTCATTTTGATGACAAGGTCTTGGATAAGCTCCTGCCCTCTGGGAAGGGCTTCTATGGCGGTCCGAAGGCGCTGGGCATCCGGCGGGAAAAGGATCCGTATCAGTTCATCGCCGTAATAGCCATCCAGACGATTTAGGTGCCGCACGGTGGTATCCGTACTCACTCGCAGCGCTTCCTTCAAGCCAGCAACTACTTCTTCTTCTGAGAGGGGGGCTCCCTCCGGCAGGGCGAGTTTTTCACAGGCGGAGAAAAACAAAATACCCACTGTAAGCATGAGCCCTACCCTTCTACGATACGAGTAGAGGGGTAGGGCTCCTTTTGGCTGTGCCTGACTTCTCATAAGTTCAGGTACCGTAGATTTTCTACTTTATTTCCGCTTTGGAGACGCAGGATGTATAATCCTTTTGCCAGCGGAGCCGGGAGAGGGAGTGTATGCCTGCCAACGCTGAGAGTGCCCAGGTCAGCCGACCACACCGGGCGCCCCATCACATCGTGAAGAACAGCTGTCATACCAGAAAGCGGAGCTTCTGTGTGAATGTATAGCGTCCCCTCATGAATATAAGCCCGCCATCCTGGAGAAACTGGCAGACTGGAAGTGTAATCCCGAGGCAAGGTATCCACGATAATGTCATCTATGAACAGGTTATTGCCCCAGCCTGATACACCCTCAAAGCGCAGACGAATCACCTGTCCCCGATAGGCATTCAGTAGAAGCGAGTCTGTCTGCCAGAGCGCCGCAGCAGGTAAAAACTGTGCATTAGTTAGGGTTCCTACCGCCTCAATACAGCCATCGGGATGTGTAGATAAGTCCCGCCCACCTTTTTCCCACACGGTGTTCCATGTTCTCCCACAATCTGCCGACACGAGGATACGCAGCGAGTCAATAT
>CAZZMF010000043.1:0-7655 GCA_964655255.1 uncultured Sphingobacteriaceae bacterium | reverse complement strand
GAGTCTCTATGGTAAAGGTTTCCACAGCCCCGGCGAAGCGCTCGTTAGGGGTTTTGCGCCCTTTTATGACGGGGATAGCGAGATAGTTCTGGACAAAGTCAGCGTAAATGTCCAGCATTTGGCGGGCTTCCTGGAGCGCTTCTTCGGCGGTGGCGTGTGCCGTGTGCCCCTCCTGCCAAAGAAACTCCGCCGTCCGAAGAAAAAGCCTTGGGCGCTTCTCCCAGCGTACAACATTTGCCCACTGATTGATGAGCAAGGGTAGGTCACGGTAAGATTGTATCCAACTTTTGAAGGTATTCCAAATGATCGTCTCGGAAGTGGGGCGCACCACCAAAGGCTCCTCTAACTCCGCCTCTGGGTCAGGGGAAACTGTGCGAGTCTCCGCATCGGTTTTGATGCGGTAATGCGTCACCACAGCACACTCTTGCGCAAATCCTTCCACATGCTGGGCCTCCTTAGCAAGGAAGCTCAACGGTATAAAAAGAGGAAAGTAAGCGTTTTGATGTCCTGTGGCTTTGAAAGCTTCGTCCAAGGGGCGTTGGATATTTTCCCACAGTGCCCAACCGTAGGGCTTGATAGTCATGCAGCCTCGCACAGGAGAATGTTCCGCTAATCCAGCGCGCACCACGATGTCGTTGTACCAGTCGCTGATGGATTGCATCGGGATTGGCATGAGTTTCGTATATTTGTCGGTAGGCAAAAGTACCACGACCATGAAAACCGTCGCACGCCTTGGGATAGGAGCGCTTGTGCTCCTCTGGATGTGGGGCTGTGGAGCGAGCCGCTCCACCAGCACCGCTATGAATGACACATATTTGACGGCGAAGGAGCGCGCCCGACTCAGCCAGCAAGCCCAGCAAAGCTCCACTTCTGATGTTGACGCTCGTGCCGATAACTACGACACTTCTGACCGTAGCGAACGCCGTCGCGACTGGGAAGATGATGATTACTACTACACACGGCGAATAAGGCGCTATTCCACTGGTGTGTGGTATGACCCATGGTTTGACCCGTGGTGCTCGCCCTCATGGGCATGGCGCAGTGCCTGGTGGGGACCCGCTTGGGGATGGGGATGGAATACCGGTTGGGCAGTGATGCCGGGATGGTATTATACGCCCGGGTGGGGATGGACTTATTATGCAGGGTACTGGGGTCCGGTCTATTATGCAGGACCCGTGTGGTATGACCGAGGCTGGACGAGCGGCATGCCTGCCCCCAGACCTAACTACATGCCACGCACCTACACAGCTCCGCGCGGTAATACCATTTATACTCCTCCTCGGAGCGGTTCGGTGAGCAGCCCAACTGCAAATCCCTCTCGCCGCACCACTGCTCCCGTCTCTCGTCCTTCTTCTTCGCCGGCGGTACGCCCTTCCTATGCGCCCTCGTCGCCCCGCCCAAGCATGTCCAGCGGCTCCACAGGAACCGGCATTCGTACTTCATCAGGCACTACCCGCCCGCGCTAACTATGTGGCATAAAAGCCTTTTAGAGCTTATTGGGCGAACGCCTCTCGTCCAACTCAACGCCGTCTCTCGTGGGCTCCCCGCCACCATCTTAGCAAAGGTAGAATACTTCAACCCCGGGCACAGCGTCAAAGATCGCATCGCTCTCAAGATGGTGGAGGAAGCCGAACGCGCAGGGCTCCTGCGTCCCGGTGGCACTATCGTGGAGGCTACATCCGGCAATACAGGCATGGGACTTGCCCTTGTAGCCGCTATCAAGGGCTACCGCTGCATCTTTACCGTACCTGACAAGCAGTCCAAAGAAAAAATAGATGCTCTTCGCGCCCTCGGCGCCGAAGTCATCGTCACTCCTACCAACGTTCCCCCTGATGACCCACGCTCTTATTATAGTGTGGCAAAGCGGCTGGCTCGCGAGATTCCTGGCGCTTTCTATCCCAATCAGTATGATAACCTCCACAATCGCCAAGCCCACTACGAAACTACGGGACCTGAGATTTGGGAGCAAACTGAAGGACGCATCACCCATTTCGTGGCGGGCATGGGCACCACAGGTACTATCTGTGGCATCGCCCAATACCTCAAAGAGCGCAACCCAGCTATCCAAGTCATCGGCGTAGATACCTACGGCTCCCTTTTCCAGAAGCTTCACGAGACAGGGCAGATCGACCCGAAGGAGATATATCCCTACCTCACCGAGGGCATTGGAGAAGACATCGTCCCGGGCAATCTGGATTTGTCTCTGATAGACCGCATCATCAAGGTGACCGACCGCAATGGCGCCCTCATGGCACGCAAACTGGCACGCTATGAAGGCTTATTCGTGGGATGGTCCAGCGGCTCAGCGGTCTGGGCAGCGCTTCAAGTCGCCAGAGAACTTTCGCCCAAAGATGTAGTTGTAGTGCTCTTGCCCGACCATGGCACCCGCTACCTCAATAAGATTTACAACGACGCTTGGATGCGAGCCCAGGGCTTCTTAGAGCCGACTTCGGAGCTTACAGTCCGAGATGTGCTTCAAGCTAAGACACGAAAAACGCCTGGGCTCGCTACGGTCGCTCCATCCGACCCTCTGCGCAAAGCCGTAGAACTCATGCAGCGGTACGAAATCTCCCAACTTCCCATTATAGACGAAGAGCGGATCCATGGCATTCTCACCGAGTCGCGTTTGATAGAGGTGCTGATGGACGACCCCCTTGCCAAAGACCAGCCAGTGGAGCGTTATATGGCAGATCCCCCTGTCATTGTGCTGCCTTCTACCCCCGTGGACATCGTCTCTAAAATGCTCACGAGGGAGATGCCCGCTGTGCTCGTCCAGCTT
Organism: uncultured Sphingobacteriaceae bacterium; assembly: GCA_964655255.1. GTDB lineage: Bacteria > Bacteroidota > Bacteroidia > SpSt-205 > SpSt-205 > SpSt-205. The sequence goes on along the minus strand of CAZZMF010000043.1, from coordinate 4,876 downwards.
GAAGAAGGCGGGTGGGACATCATCACACGCTCGGACATTCTGCATGCGCTGGTAGATACGACGGCGTGAGGGCATTCGCCCTGCTTTCCCTATTGTGGGGGCAAGCCCCAGAGATTTTGCGTTTCATCCCCGGGCGATATAGGCTCGGCGAAACCCACCAGATAGACCTCTACAATCCCACCTCCCAGCCCATCCGCATAGGGGGGTGGTTATTAGTGACAAGGGACTATTCAGTGAAACTACCCATAGGCTTGACCCTTTTCCCGCAGCAGCGCCTACGCATCGGAAAGTACCATGGCGACTTACGCTTGGATGGGCATCCAGATTTTCTCATCCGGTTTCCCGACGAGACGCAACCCGGTGCATACGCCGCCCTCATAGATGAACAAGGAAGGCTTCGCCGTGGTTTGTACATGGCGCCTTTGCCTCAAGTGCTCTTTTTGCCCGACTCAGGCATCAATATCACGCGAGACGGAAAAAAGATCCCTTTCTACCTCCCATCAGAGACCGCCCCTGTGTGGGAATATGTCCCGTGGGAACCTGACCCCATCACAGGCGTTGTAAAAATAAATAATCAGTGGCGCTATACCGTAGCTGATCCTCAGCGAGAGGGGCAGTTATATGCGCCGGTTCGCTTCCCGCTCCTCGTGGCAGCTTATGAAAACGGCGCCGTCCACCTTTCATGGGAAGTAGAAGGCAGAGAAAAATGCAATACTTACCAAATAGAACGAATGGACGACCGCTCGCCGTGGCAAATCATAGCTCGTATTCCCTGCCCTGTGCCCCAACCGGGACGACAACGCATGGAATATTATGACCCGACGGTGCGCGAAGGGATGCAATATCGGTATCGATTGGTCTATGACGCTCCGCCCTCTCTACGGATAGAATCAGCTACCGTAGAAGTGCAATGCACACAAGCGCGCCCCCCTATTCAAGTAACCGTAGAGCCAGGTTATCTACGATTGTGGGCGGCGCAGTCCCAACCTATCAAGGTGCGCCTACTGGATCGGTACTTTACAGAGCGCCTGCGTATATATGACGGATGGGTCAATGGCGGCGTGGAAAATGTCTTTGTATGGGACACCAGCCGCGTCAAAGACGCCTCATGGGTCGTGGTATGGACGACAGGGCGGCGTTATTGGCTTTCTGTACCTGCCCGATGAAGGCGACATACATTACTTAGGAGGCAGGCAACCGTAAGGGGTCCCACCCCACCCGGCACAGGGGTATAAGCCCCTGCTTTTGCCAAAGCATCAGGGTGCACATCGCCGACCAATCGTCCATTTTCCCGATGGATCCCAACATCTATCACGACCGCTCCGGGGCGGATCCCTTCAGCTTCAAACCAGTGGGGGCGCCCCACTGCCACGACTACAATATCAGCCTGCTGGGTATGATAATACAAACGCTCTGTGCGAGTATGGCAGAGCGTGATGGTGGCGTTTCCATAAGAAGTGGGACGCGACAGCAGCAAAGCTAAAGGCGTTCCTACAAGGCGTCCGCGTCCCACAATAGCCACATGCTTACCCGCTGGGGATATGCCATAATGCAAAAGCATTTCCACTATCCCCCAAGGCGTGGCCGGAGCCCAGAGTGCTCGTCCTTGGGCAAGCAGCCCTAAGTTCTGCGGATGGAGAGCATCGGCGTCTTTATAGGGGGCAATAGCGTCCAGCACTACTTGCTCTGAAATGTGCTTCGGCAAAGGCAACTGTACAATCATCCCCGTTACTTCCGGCGTCTGATTCAAGTGGTGAATCAAACTCACCACTTCCCGAGTGCTGGTCTCCTCTGGCAAGTGATGAAGCACGGCTTTGATGCCTACTTTCTCTGCTTGACGGAGCTTATGGGAGACATAAATATGGCTCGCTTCGTGCTGACCGACGAGAATGATGTCCAGCCGAAGGGAGTGATTTTTGGCATAATCCGCCACTTCTGAGAGAATTTTCTGTGCAACTGGTGTGCCTTTGAGTACCTTACTCATAGGTAGCCGAGAATCTTGAGTACTTGTTTGCTATTCTGCTCTTCATACAGGACTTCAAACTGCGGCTGCCCGTCCCGGTCCCGCCGGATAAGAACATGTCGTGGGGTCGGAATCAAGCAATGATGAATCCCTCCTACCCCACTCAGGGACTCTTGATAAGCCCCTGTATGAAAAAAGCCAATATACATCTCCTTGCGCGTTTTTGGGAGAAAGAGCACATTTGTGTGAGCATCAGTGTGATAAAAGTCCAGCTCATCGCAAGTTATTCCACCCAAGATAACCCGTTCGTACTCGGCGCTCCAGTTATTGAGGGGTAGGATGATATAGCGTTGCTTGAGCGCCCAAATGTCAGGAAGAATCGTCATGAGGCTGCCATCCAAGATAAGCCAACTCTCACGGTCATTTTGTCGCTTACGCTCCAATACTTTGAAGAGTACGGCGCCTGACTCCGCCACTGTATAACTCCCAAACTCCGAGACGATATCAGGCTCTTCTACCCCGTGGTGTGCGCAAGCGACCTTGATGCGCCGTACAATCTCCCCTATCATATATTGATAGTCAAAATCAAAGTCCAACGAGTTGCGGAATGGCATGCCCCCACCAATATTGAAGTAGCGAAGACTTGGTGCTTCTTTTTTGAGCTCGCAGTATAGGTTGATCATTTTATCCAGCTCGTTCCAGTAATAGGGCGTGTCTCGTATCCCAGAACTGATAAACGAGTGGAGCATTACGAGCTGGAAGTTCGGATTGGGTTTGATTTTTTCCAGATAAAGGTCTATCACATCGTCTGGTCGTATGCCGAGCCGACTGGTATAGACGGGAAAGTCTGGACGCTCTTCTATGGAGACTCGTATGCCGAGCTTGGCGGGAACATCTAACTCACTGGCATAGAAGTTGATTTCTCGTTTGGTATCTAAGACCGGGATGAGATTCTCAAAGCCATCGTGCAGAAGATCCACGATACGCTGGGCATAGGCAGGGGTTTTATAGCCGTTGCAGATGATCATGGTATCTTTTTTGGAGATGAGCCCTCTACGCTCCAAAGCCTCTACAATCTCCATGTCAAAAGCCGATGAGGTCTCTATATGAACGCCATGTTTGAGAACCTCTTCCAATATGTGCCGAAAGTGGGAGCTTTTGGTGCAGTAAGCATATATGTACTGCCCGTGGTAGTCATTTTTGAGGAAAGCTTCCTGGAAATACAAGCGAGCTTGGCGGATTTTTTTGCCAATGATGGGTAAGTAAGTAAGGCGCAACGGCGTGCCAAAGGTCTCTACAAGCTCTATGAGGTTGATGCCATGGAAGTGTAGTTCATCATCCACGACCTCAAAGGGCTCTTGTGGAAAATCCACACTCAGGTCCAGAAACTCGGCATAACTTTGCACGGCGCAAATATGAAACGAAAATGTAAAAGCTTAGCGATTGTATGGGGCTTCGGGTGGTAGCGATAGCTTGCGATTGGGGGGCGGGGCAGCCGGGGGGAGCAGCAGGTGTGTACAGTTGGTATGCGCTGGGCTTGCACTACAAGCACTTGGCATGGATAGAGGCAGAGCACGTATGGCTAAGTCCAGAAACTTCCTCGCCGGTATGGATAGAGACAGGTAGCCACATTTATGCAAGGCGATTAGATCACTGGCTACCTTTTGCCCAAAAGGTCCAGCGGACTGTGGCAGACATACCACTGGATCGGCGTGTGCTTTTTCTTACGGGAGATCACAGCTGGGCGGGATGTATCTTACCTGTGCTGGCGCAGCGGGTGGGGCGGCTCGGGGTAGTATGGATAGATGCCCACGCCGACTTCCACAATCCCGCCACCTCCCCCTCAGGCAACCTCCACGGCATGTCCCTCGCTATGGCTACAGGCTTGAACACAGAACGCTTCCATCCAGTCCCGTCTTTTACATGGAACGCATGGGAAAAGCTGGTACAGCCCGCCCTTTCCCCACAAAATATTATCTTTGTAGGATTGCGCAGTTATGAACCCCCTGAACTTGACCTCATTCAAAAAAATGCTATTCCCCACTTTTTTGCGATGGATATAGCCAAGGAGGGCACTCAACCCATCGCCGACGCCATAAAAGCCTTGATAACAAGGGTAGATGCCCTCTACATTAGCTTGGATGTGGATGTATGGGATCCAAGCTTTGCCCGAGGCACGGGGACCCCTGCACCGGGGGGACTAAGCATCGCCCAAGTACGCTTGCTTTTACAGGACCTTTTGCTGCATGAGAAAGTGCGGTTCGTAGAGGTCACAGAAATCAATCCTCTTTTAGATCGCGACAATCAAACCGCCCTTTTTGCTTATGGGACAGTGCGCCCTTTCATAGACGGAGACCTCAATGGCGGACGCTTATCGCTGGAATAGCTTAGGATGGCTACTAATACATACTGGTCTCCTGTCTGCCCAACTGCCAGCTCGCTATGTGCTGAAAGCGGACGCCTTGGGCTTTGTGTGGAAAGAGCACAGGATATGGGGGGAATATCGCCTCTTTCAGTGGGCACCCCCATTTATCGCATCCGTAGAAAGGCATCGGTGGGATGGGCTAACCGCCATGCTGGGAATAAGCTACTTCCGCAAGCTGCCTTTACGAGGAGCGATAGTGCGGGCAGGGGCACGCTATTATCCTTTGCGTCCTGTCTATAGTCCCCAAGGCTTATGGGTAGGGCTTCACATCGCCACAGCAATATGGAATGCCCGCCGGGAGCAAGTAGCCCTCGGAGTTGCCCCAGGACTGACCATAGGATATCAGCACATCTTCCGGCAGGCATACGGGGGGAGTATAGAGCCGTTTTTGCTTATAGAGCCTTATGTGTTTCAAAAAACACCGATTCGCCCTGTACAAATCGGTATCAATGCGGGCTTCGCTTCGCGTCGGTGGGGACGCGCTACAC
>CAZZMF010000042.1:0-7837 GCA_964655255.1 uncultured Sphingobacteriaceae bacterium | reverse complement strand
GTCCAGAAATACGCCATATTCTCAATCACCCCGAGCACCGGCACCTGCACCAACGGCATGCGAAACATGACTATGGCTTTTTCGGCGTCAGCGTAAGCGAGCTTCTGCGGCGTAGTAACGATGATTGCTCCCTGCGGACGAAACTGCTGCGCCAGCGTGATCTGAATGTCCCCTGTCCCCGGCGGCATATCCACAATCAGATAATCCAGTTCGCTCCAGTCCGTTTCGGTCAGGAGCTGCCGCAGCGTGTTAGAAGCCATCGGACCTCGCCAGGGCGTAGCCTGTCCCGCTGGGACTAAAAAGCCTAACGACATGACTTCTATGCCGTATTTGCGTATAGGCACGAGAAAGGGGCGTCCATCCTTTTCTCGGACGGCGGGTTTGGCATGCTCCAATCCCATTAGGAGGGGTACATTCGGACCGTAAATATCGGCGTCCAACAGCCCCACGCGGGCGCCAAGCTGCGCCAGCGCAATCGCTAAGTTGGTAGATACAGTGGACTTACCAACCCCCCCCTTGCCAGAGCCAACGAGGAGAAGGTTTTTCACCTGCGGGAGCATCTCCACCCCTCCACCCGCAGTCTGAGCTGAAAATGTTACCTCTACCGTCCATGCCTCTCCCATGACCCGGCATATCGCCTCTGTGATCTGTGAGGAAAAGTAGCCCTTGAGCGGACAGGCAGGGGTCGTAAGCTGAAGCGTCAAAGAAATCTTTCTATCCTCAGCATTCCATGCCAGACCCTTGACCATGCCTGCATCTACGATATTCTGGTGCAGGTCGGGGTCTATGACGGAACGCAGCGCTTCGTATATGCGAGCTTCTGTGGGATTCATCTCAAGTCTCAAAACAAAAACCCCTCTTCCCTCTCAGTCTTCGTCGTCCTCCGCTGCGCGTTTTTTCTTCTTCTTTTCAGGCTTATCCGCAGGAGGGGTCGGCGCCTGTGTATCTGCTGGCTTAGCTTCGGCTGGGGCGGCTTCGGACTTCTTGCGTTTCTTTTCTTTTCGGGGCTTAGCTTCCGGGGCAGGTTCGGACTTTTTCTCGGGAGCTGGCGCAGCTGCCGGTATCGGAGAAGGGGCTCCGCTTTCAGATTTTGGCTTTACATACCCAAAGCCCAGTGAGAAGCGCAGATAGCCTCCAATCAGACGCGGCGCACTTACCCCCTCTGGCGCAGGACCTTCAGAAGCGCTCCACTTCCCCTCCGAAGGGGCAAAGACCCCACCCACATCGGCTCCCCAGAGCAGCGTAATCCCCTCGCCTCTTTTCAACCGACGCAGCCCTACGCCAATCTCTGCAAGCCCAAGATTGCTGGAATAGGTGCGTTTATCCAAGGGACGCAGCTCCTGATTGCGCCCGAAGTATATCGGCTCCGTGAAATAGTTCGTATAGCGCAGCTCGTAAGTACCCACCTGATACCCCACATAGGGATACAGGAGCCAGAGGTTTTTATTAAGGACAGCAAAGCCTAACTGACCACCATAATGCAATGCATAAGGTCGTGCCAACCCACGCTCCGTCTCTGACGCATCGTAATGCTGGAGTTGGAGGGTCCCTGATAAGAGTAGGCGCTTCGCCAGAAGAATGTCCAGATTAGCGCCCGCTGTAGTAGCCCAGGGAACTATGCGGAAGTCTTTACCTAAGGCGTTGGAGGCTTTAAGGTCGTCCTTGAGCTTGCCGAAGGCGCCATAGCCCACCCCACTGTGCGCCCGCAGCAAGATTCCGAAGTTGACGGGGTCTTCCTGTGCCCATAGGAGCGCTCCACTCAGCAGTATCGCAGTAAGCCGCATAAAACAAAGGTAGTGGATTTTCCTTATCGCAGGAGGGGCTTGAACTTTTCGCGGGCTTTCTGGACTTTGGGGGCGATGACAAAGCGACAGTAAGCCTGGTCAGGATTGCGAGCGAAGTAATCACGGTGGTAATCTTCCGCAGGGTAAAAGTTGCGCAGGGGTTCTATAGCAGTTACAATCGGGGCAGCGAAGATGCGCTGAGCTTCCAACCGGGCTTTGACCCGCTCCGCTATCTCCCTTTGAGCTTCGCTGTGGTAGAAAATCACCGAACGATACTGAGGTCCAATATCGTTGCCTTGGCGGTCGGGCGTCGTAGGGTCATGGGTGAGGAAAAAGTATTCTACAAGCTGCTCGTAGGAGATAACGGAAGGATTGAAGCGCACGCGCACCACTTCCGCGTGTCCGGTGGTCTTGGTACAGACTTGCTCGTAGGTCGGATTAGGTACATGCCCCCCCGCATAACCGGGATAGACTTCTATGACGCCTTTGAGCTGTTTGAAGAGGGCTTCGGTACACCAGAAGCACCCCCCACCAAAGGTCGCCTCCTCTACCTGCGCCTGCATCATGCCCAACAAAGCTACGAGAAGCCGCCCGCCCATATTTAGAGTTTGACGAAAGGTAGGGCTTCGTAGCCCGGTATCCATATCCGATAGACCCCAGCAGGCAGTCCCTCCAGCGAGAGACGACATGTTCTGTCAGGCGCTACCAGCTTCTGGAGGATGCGACCCTGTGTGTCAATCAGATACACTGCATCGGCATCGTCAGGCAGCGCTATGACTACATAAGCGGAGGCAGGATTAGGATACAAATGAGGGCGGTGCGATTCTACTGTCGGGAAGCTTCCACTATCCGTGGAGGAGGTAAGCGGGTCGGCTACATAGGTAATACCATTAGACCACTGCGCAGGTCCGAGCAGTCCAGCGCCATTACGCGCCCGCACCCCGAAGTAATAGGTCTGTCCATCTACAAGCGTCAGCCCCGTGCGGGTATAGCTGGTGACCAACCCGACAGGTGTCCAGCCAACGACATCGGTCGTGCCTGGGGCTGTGCCTATGGCATATTCATATTCCAGCAGCCCGGAATGCGGATCACTTGCGGGCTCCCAGTGTGCTGAAAGCTCTGTACCCGTGTGGGTCACATTCTCATCGCCGGGACCGGTCCCGTCATAGACGGTGGCTGGGGCTGTGGGCGGCGTCCAATCTACATTCACATCCGCCGTAGCGATGGGGGAGAAAAAGCCCACCGCATCCACGACCCGGCTCATGAGCCGTCCACCAGCGGTAGAGGGTGCCGGATTTTGCTCAGCAAAGTACGCCGAAGGTCCTACCGTCAAAAGAACCTGATTATTATCCCGTCCGCCCCATACTTCTACAAAGTCCCATTCCACCTGTGCTTGATTTGTACGGAGGCTGATATGGCTTCCCCCCATGAGCGGGGTTTCATCTACCCATTCAGCTATGAGGGCGTCATTTATCCAGACCCCGATATAACCCTCATCATACACCACTTCCACGAGATAGTCAGTTCCGGTTGCGAGGGGATAGGGCACAGTACGCCGCGTGTAGAGCGTATTGCTGATAGTCTCGTAAATCTGAATGTCCTGATTGTCATACCGTAGCCAGATAAGGTAAGAGTCGCCCCGCTGTGACTGAGCAGGGTCACTGGCAAGGATGTGAAAGCCCCAGCGGCGATTGCCGGTAGTATTGGTAAGGCGAGCTTTTATGCGATACAGATGTTTAGTGCTCTGCGTCACGGGATGATGGTAGGCGGTGTTAGTATTAGTGGCATCAGATTGAATGAGGTATCCGCCTGTGCTGCTCCAGCTGCCTGTACCCGCCTGCCACCCACCAGAAGGGCTGTCAAAACTCTCATACAGAAAGCCTTGCGTACTTTGCCCACGCCATACCGTACCATCCCGATACAGCGGCAAGAAAAACCGCTGCGCCAGCCCACTGAGCGCATCCGACTCCTGGAAGCTCTGGGTGAAATCTTGCGTTTTCCAGCCAGAGACAGCCAGGGTAGCGTCGGGCGGCGTCAGGTCTATTTTGGCTTCGGCAAGGGCACGGGTCGCCCACAGATTCTGCACATCCCGCACCTGCGATAAAATCCGTACCGCAGCCTGCGCTGGCGAGGGACTTTCATACCGGGCATGTCCCGCTGAGCCTACCTGCACGAGAAAAGACGCCCCCCGACTGCGATAGACGCGGATATTATCATATCCCACATTGGCATTACCAGTACGAAGGGAAAGATATCCTCCAGACTGTAAGGGCGTCGCATCTGTCCAGCTTGCCGCCAGTTGATTGTCTATCCAGATGCGGATTTCACCCGTAGTGGGATTATATGTGGCTTTGATGTCGTACCACACATTCGCAGCGAAGGGATAAGGCTGCTGATACTGGGGAGAAGGCAGGACATTCCCCGTAATGCGGTAGATTTCTATGCGCTGATTGTCCAGTCGGAACCACAGAAGGTAAGAGTCTCCCCGCTGGCTCTGCGTCGGGTCGCTGGCGAAAATATGCAGCCCGGCACGGCGATTCGTACCGCTACCGCTCAGGCGCATCTGCCAGTGGTAGAGCCATTCGGTGGTATTGTCCTGAGAGAGGGGAAAGTAGAGATTGGTATTGCTGTTGGATTCATCAGTCTGGAAAAGCGCCCCGCTGCTGATGCTCCAGCTACCGCTTCCTACAGTCCAGCCGGGCGGGAGAGTGCTCCCCGGAAAGTCTTCATAGGCAAAACCCAGTGCAGTATTAGCACTCCAGCGGCTACCGTCATAGTCTGCGACACATACATAGCGCCCGGCTATCCCCACATCATCCGTATCCCGGAAGCTCACCAGAAAGTCGCGCCCGTACCAGGTTTGCAAATCCTGTATGGCGGTTGTTGGCGGCTGCTGGCTTATGGAGCAGTTCCATGTAGCGAGCCAGCCGCGATCGTTTGTAGCGTTGTCGGACTTGAAACGGAAAGTCAGTACCCCCGTCGTGCCGATCACCGTACCGGGGGAGTTTGTGCCCGTATAAGCGCCTATCAGGGGGCTGGCGGTAGAAGGACCGTTGTAGATATAGAGGGTGTCGTAGCCATTTTCCAACCTGAAGTCATGAAAGGTAACCTGCACCTGCGAAGCGCCAGTGGGGGCGAGGGTCCAGGTCCAGTTTTCGCGATTGAAGTAGTTGCCATGTGTGCCGCCCATGTCAAAAAAGGTATCCTGACAGGCAATCACAGCACAGTCTGTGAAGTGATCCCGCAGCGCACCCCACAACTCTGTACGCGGGCGGTCATAGCTGAGCGCCCACATGCCGACCCCGCCGATGCCCTGCATATTCACCGTGCGGTAGATCCACGCCAGACTGAGCGAATCATGCCACCAGGTCTGATACCACTGCCCCCCACTCTGATACATGAAATACCGGCTGCGGGAATGCGGATCCCAGTTCCAGCCATAGGTCTGCGCTTCGCTGTATGCCTGCGCGTAAGTGCGGCTGGTACCGCTGCCTGTGGTGGAGGAAGGAACGGTATAGCTGGTCGTAGGGTACCGAAAGCCATAGTATGGCACGCCCAAGATGAGCTTGCTGCGGGCAGCCCCAGCGGCAAGGTAGTCTATGATAGTTCGGCTATTGCAGCGGGAGCCCCAGATTTGCCCCACATGAAGCAGCCCCGTCGGACCGGCTGTGGGAGCCGTGCTCCAGTAGAAGTCGTATCCCATGATGAAAAGCTGGTCGCAGATATTAGAAAGGGCGGGCAGGTCAAAAGCATTACTCCAGTCTACGGCGGGGAGAGCGACAGAGAGCTTTGCGCCCGGGCGGCGGCGGTTCAGCGTATCCCGCAGCTGCTGCATAAAGTTGGTGAAGTTATTACGCTGACTGCCCGGCAGCCCTTCAAAGTCTATATTGATCCCGTCAGCATTGCGCTGGGCGATCAGAGAAATCAGAGAATCTATGCAGCGCCGGCGCGCCGTGGCATTCGTGAGGAAGTTTGTCAGATTCGTCCCCCCGAAGAGCGCGGCACAGAGTTGTACCTGAGTGCCATTGGCTTTTGCGGTCGTAACCAGCGAAGTCGTGCGCCATGTATTGATAACGGTAGGGTTGCTATAGGAGCCTGTGGCTGGGTCCACTTCGTATGCGAAAAACACAACGGTAGAGAGTAAGTCCCACTGATAAGAAGTGAAAGCGGTTCCTGCCCAGTAGGGGTGATAGCCCATGACCTGCTTTGTAAGGGCACAGGAGCCGCCACTGCGCAGGACATTCGGCTGCGGTACATAGCCATTGACACTATCCCACTGCCGCTCCGTAAGGTGCTGGAGGGCGCGATATTTTTCGGCTTCTATCTGATGGATGGAGGCATACTGCGCCAGCGATAAGCTTAGCAAGCCCGATAGAAGAAAGGGGCGCATGGCACAAAGATAAAGAACTTCATAAACTATCCCTCAATCCCATCTACCCGGAGGCTTTACAGTGCAAGTCGGAGCTAATCCCAACGCTGCGGGTAGGCTTTTGTTTTCGGGTGGCGGCGGCGCCTTCGGCGCCGCCGCCACCCCTCATATAATCCCATGCATGCCAGCACTTTATACTCCGAGCCTCCAAGCCCCAAAACAAAGGCATCCATGAGGTTTTGGCATAAGGGACCTGAGAGCAAAGCTCCTTTGCCCAAGTAAGGAGGGACGGCGCTCTCCCTTTTCCATCCCCTACATTTGCATAGGATGAAGTTCGTGCGCTTTGTCTGGCAAAATGAAGAGTCGCTGGGGCTCATGGATACTTCTGGACAGTTTGTGCTTTCCTTGAATGTGGTCGGGCGAGCCACTGGACGGCGCTTTCCCTTTCGGGATATAGAAAGCTATTTGAATGAGCGCCTTGCATGGGAAGGCTGGGTAGAATGGGTCCACCGACGCTATAAGGAGCGAGGGGATTTTGAGGAACTGCAAGTACCGTATGCGGTGGTGCAGGTGCTCTCGCCCGTTCGCCGTCCGGTGAGCCTAAGGGATGGATACGCCTTTCGTCAGCATGTAGAAGCCGCCCGCCGCAATCGCGGACTGGACATGATACCAGAGTTTGACCAGTTTCCGGTGTTTTACTTCTCCAACGCCTTAGCCGTAACCGGTCCGGGACCCATCTACGTAGAGCCGCGCCATTTAGAGAAGCTGGACTTTGAGCTGGAGGTCGCCATTATTACTGGTAAATCCGGACGCAATATCCCCGCTCATCGGGCGGATGAATACATTTTCGGCTACATGCTCATGAATGACTGGAGCGCTCGCGCCTTGCAGATGGAAGAAATGAAACTCAACTTGGGTCCAGCCAAAGGAAAAGACTTCGCCACCAGCTTAGGTCCATGGGTAGTTACCCCCGACGAACTGGAACCTTATCGCGTCAGCCCTCCCCCCGGACATGTCGGCAGTGCCTATAAACTCGCCCTGCAGGCGGAGGTAAATAATCAGCCTGTGAGCTATGGGTATCTATCCGATATGAGCTGGACTTTCGCCGAGATTTTAGAGCGGGTGAGTTACGGGGTAGAAATCGTCCCTGGCGAAGTCGTCGGCTCTGGGACCGTCGGGACAGGCTGCTTTTTAGAGATCAATGGCACCCGACGGCGAGAAGACCCCAACGCGCCTGAAACCTGGCTTCAGCTGGGCGATGAAGTCGTACTGATCGGACAGGAGCTTGGACAACTGCACAATACGATTCGTCCAGCATAGGATACCTTTGCCTCGGATATGCAGTTTCCAGAGGACCTTTATTACACCCGCGAGCATGAGTGGCTGCGCCTGACAGAGAATGGCGAAGCGCTTGTCGGTATCACGGATTATGCCCAGTCGCAGCTCGGGGATATCGTGTATGTGGATATTCCGACGGTGGGGCAGACGCTGGAAGCCGGAGCGGTTTTCGGCAGTGTAGAAGCCGTGAAAACCGTCTCTGACCTCTACCTGCCAGTTACGGCGACGATTTTGGAAAAAAATCCCGCCTTAGACACCAACCCCGAAAAAGTCAATCAAGACCCCTACGGAGAGGGTTGGATGATTCGCATCCGTGTAGAGAAACCCGAAGAGATACAAAACCTCC